>NZ_DASTAT010000093.1 GCF_035712445.1 Oligoflexus sp.
TGGAATCGAGAAATACATCATACACCTTCACGCCTTCTGCGGGACGATAGATCCGTGCCGCAGACACAGTCTTCCAGCCCGCATCCGCTGCAGGAAGCTCATCACCGGGCCGCAGATCACGAGCAGCCACAAGCCCGCGACGACTCACAAACGGATGAAGGCTTGTCACATGAAGGATCTGAGTACCCAACTTGATTTCCACCATGGCTGTGGGCGGCGCTGTTTCATGAACATGCAGAATCCTTGCGGCTTCCTTGAAGCGAGGATTCCAAACCTGGTCGCCCAAGCGCAGATCGGAAATTTTCTTGAACGATCCATTCGCCATCTGCACCTGCGTTTCCGCTCCCCAGGAGTCCGTCGGAGAATTCAGAGCAGGACCGCGGTTCACATGCAGACCGGCCACGCATTTGCCCATCGAACCATCAGGCCCAGCCACATTCAGCTGAATCCATTGACTGTTGGCGGCAACGAATTTGATATCACGAAGGCCCGCATCGACCGCCTCGACCCGATGAGCACCGGGATAAGGAATCGCCTGCGAGCTTTTGGGGATTACCCCTGAAGCAAAATTCAAGGGACCTTCAAGTCCGGTCGCCTGCTGAATCGCGGCATCGACCACAACGCCGCTTCCAAAGAAATGCGCGGTAACTTCCTGGCCCGCGTCCGTATCAAAGGCCCAGCCACGGGACATGCCGGGACACTCCTGATAGGTCGCGGGTTTCTCGACCGTTTTGGGTTTGCCGGTAGCAGGATCCATTTCAGGAAGTCCCGTTTTGGGATCGACGACCTCAACTTTTTTAGCCGGCGTTTTCACACAGGTGAAAGGCTGAGTGGAAGGCGTTCCGGTAAAACCAATTTTGCAGCTCGGCGGTGGCGGCGGCGCAAGACTCACGGTGGCTTTCGAATTGATGTTCTTATCCGCTTTGTTCAAGGTCATATTCACACCCGTATCCGCCTTCACAGCCGCGTGTGTGATCAGATAAGGCCTGGCCGCGTTTTTGGCTTCCAGCTGCGTGGACTTGATATCCGTGGACGTCCGCTTTCCTTTGGGATTGCCATGATAGGACGTCGAGAAAATCGTGACCTGATCCGTGGCGCCCTTCCAAAGATTATTAGGCGCCGCTTTCGAGCTGACCACCATGCGGGCGCTTTGAATCGGCAGATAGGGATCGGGATAGATCGCTGGCGTTGGGCCCGCAGCAAGGGCTTGATAGACGCTAAAGGCGTTGTAGTTCAGATCACCAGCTTCCTGGCTCGCGTTGCGCACGTCCGAGGCTTTCAGCACGGACTGGGAGCGCAGCACGTTGTAGCCACCCACAACACCCGCAAGGCCTGCTACAATAATCACGAGGCCCATCGTACTGAATCCGGATTCCCGGTCGCAAGAGCGTCGCATGTTGACTCCTGAATGAAACTGAGCTGCAAGTATCGAATCGGCCGTCCTTTCCAACGTCTTTATTGTTTTCCCTAAAACTTCGGAATTCCTCAAGGAATCAACCCAAAAGAGGAAGGTTTAAATATTCCGACTGCGCATGTCGAAAAGAAGAACGGCAAACCTGAACCTGACGAGGAAAGCTTGAAAAATCAGATAAATTCAGGCTTTAGCTTGATTGAAATGTTGGTGGCCTTGGCGATCTTCGGACTGATCGCGCTGGGCACGCGAACCATGCTGCTGCGGGCGCAGGAGGGCAGCGTACGGGAAGGATTGCGTAAGAATCATGCGGAGATGTCCCAGGATCTTGCGCGGCGGCTCAATCATCATTTCAAACGCCAGACAGCCCATACGATCACTGCCGCCAATCGCCTTGTGATGATGCTTCCCAGTGGTCGGGTTGTGGTGGAAACACTCTGCGTGAAGAACGAAATCGATTGGCAGGCATCCGAGGCGCTTCTGAACCGCTGCATCAAATGTGGCGAAACTCAGCACCCGGTCATACGAATTCAGGATCCTGCAGGCGCTCGAATGTTCCCGGCTGGCCAGCAAAAGCCGGATCGCCCCGCAGCCGCTTCGATTTGCTTTGGCAATGGCTCTGACCCCAATGAAGTCGCCACGACAGTGGAGATGCTGGTGGTGGACCCGGTGAATAGGAAGGAAAAGAAGGTCAGCAAGGTGGAAAGCTTTTTGATCAAGGACTCCAGTTCTTTCACTTCATTCGAGTAAACCATGAAGGCAACGCAGTCCAAGGAAGCAGGCTTCTCGCTGGTGGAAACACTGGTCTCCCTTGTGCTGCTCAGCCTTGTAGGCTATTTCGTGCTGGTGTCGCAGAACAAAGCTCAGAAGGCCATGTTCAAGGGCACGAGCCGCGATGCGCACGCCCAGATTGTTTCCGTTGTAAAAAGCAAGACAGGCAAAGCCCTGGAAAAAATCCTGGCTTCCGCCCTTATCAGCCCAGGCGGGCTGGCTCCGCTCTTTAACAGCGAACTTGCCTTTGGCGAAGGCATTCGATTGAAGTGGGCCAAGCCTTCAGATCCCAGAAAAAAGACGGTGATCATGGACTATGTGAGCAATCCCGATAAGGTTGCGCAGGAGGCGCTGGAGAGCTGCCGCCAGTCCAAGACTTATATCCAGGCCTGGACGGGCCAGGAACTACCGCAGCGTCTTGCATCCCAGAATCTCACTTTTTGCGGTCAAATGATCATGCCCGCGAATCCCGATAGCAACTATGGTGCGCAGAACATTGCTCAGGCCAAGGTAGGATTCGTGGCTTTGGATGTGAGCTTCACCAAGGTCATCGATGGTTCGCCTATTCCGCTTTCACAGTTCGGCGTTGGAGGAACTCTGGCCACGGTTACCTGGACCATGCTCTGGAGCTATGAAAAAGGCCAGGAAAACGTTCAGCAGTTCCGCAAGGGTATCTATCACATCGTCCCCTGAGTCCTTCGACTAGAGCTTTTGCTTTTCAAACCAGCGGGCCACCAAGGCCCTTTCCTCATCGGTCATTTGAGTGATGTTGCCGAGCGGCATCGCCTTCAGCTGCACGACCTGAATGAAAATCGTATTCGCATGCTTCCTGAGGTCTGCTTCACTTTCAAAGACCACAGCTTTGGGCGGCGGGCCACTCATCAGAGTCGGCTGCGTCGCATGACAGCCCGTGCAGCGGGTTTGGAGGAGAGCGAGCATGCGGGCATCATCGGGAACCTCCGCATCCTGCGCCTGAACGGATGCAGGGCGGGGCGCGATCCAGATAAAAACAGCCAGCATGATGGCCACACCACTCAAAGGGAAATACCAATTGATCTTTCGTTTGTGTTTCAGAAGGAAGAACTGACGAATCAGTACACTGCCGATCATCATCAGCACCAGAACCAGCCAATTCATAGGGTGGTTATACATCATGCTGTAGTGATTCGAAAGCATGGCGAAGAGCACAGGCAGTGTCAGGTAGGTGTTATGCACACTCCGCTGTTTTCCCCTTTGGCCATAGATGGGATTGACCTTCTCTCCAGCCCGCATGGCAGCTGTCACGCGTCTTTGTCCCGGAATAATCCAAAAGAAAACATTCGCGGTCATCATGGTCGCAAGCATGGCGCCGACGATCAGAAAAGCGGCGCGCCCTTGAAAGATCTGCGTGCTGAGGTAGCTCGCCGCCGTGATCAGCAGAGTCATGGCTGCAGCGACGAGCCAGGGTTTTTGGCCTGAAAAACGGCAGATGGCTTCATAAACAAGAAGTCCAGAAGCCAAAAAGCCAAGGGCGAAGAGCACCGCCGTGGATGCCGTCATCGGGTAAATCTGCGGATCAATCATATATGTGCGGGCATTCATGAGGTAGAGCGCCACAAAAAGCGCAAAACCCGAAAGCCAGGTGGAATAGGATTCCCAATAAAACCAGTGGAGATTGGCCGGCAACGTCTTCGGTGCCACTAAATATTTCTGCGGGTTATAGAAGCCGCCGCCATGAACGGCCCACAATTCACCATCGACACCTTTCTGAAGAAGGTCGGGCGCCTGGGGTTTTTCCAGACTGTTATCGAGCCAGACAAAGTAAAAGGACGCCCCGATCCAGGCAATAACCGTAATCACGTGCACCCAGCGCAGCAGCATGAGTGCCCAGTCCATCATATAGGATTCCAACGAAACCTCCTCAGCTGCCCCGGTAGGTGGAATAGGACCATGGTGATACCAGAAGGGGCACATGGTAATGGGAAGCAGCATCAGCGATGCTGAAGCGAATGGTGATCACATCGAAAAAGGGAGGTTCACTGACCTTGGCGCCGATTTTCAGAAAATACGGCGCGACTTCAAAAGCCAGCTCATAGGTGCCCACTTTGAAATGCGGGCCCTGCAGCAAAGGTTCCGGCGTCCGGCCATCTGCATTGGTCTGTGTCTGGGCCAGTTCCTCCAGACTCTGATCATGGCGAACCCGATAAAGGGTGATCATCATCTCCGCTGCGGGTTTCCCGTGCGCCGTATCCAGGACATGCGTGGTGAGTCGGCCCATGGTTGGTCTCTTTCCTGCTCAGGGACTTTGGCTTCAGCTTATCGAAGGCCAGGGGCGGCGGTCAAGGCCTCAACAGGCTTTTTGTCGATGAATCCTCGCTTCCTTTCGTGCGAAGATGATAGGACTATCCTGCGCCCTTGTAACGGATTGGAATCAAGATTGAGGTGGTCCATGGCAGATATTCCTTATTACGCAAAATTTCTGTCACCGCGGGTGAAAGAACACCTCCTGCAGCGGGCTCGTCCTGTGAAGGGCGTGACGGGACTTCAGGAGATAGGAGTTTCAGGCGGTCTTGAAACCCCTGCCGCACTGCAGTTTCTCTGTGAGCTGCATGATGAACTCCTGCCGCATCTGAATGCGGTTCTGGATCAGCGTGAGGCGGACCGTGCATTCCTGGATCAAAGATGCCGGGCCCTGGCGCAATTCAATCAGGATCATGGCCGGGACTATCAGGCGTCCGATTATCAAACTGTTTTGGGTCTTGAAGACGGCAATGGCCGCATCGTCTTTGGTCCGAAGCGCCCGGATTATGTGAAACAGGGTGGGGACCCGATCGCGCCTTTGCCAGCCTATCTGAAAGGTCCGCATGTCACTCTGTTTGGGCCGCCCGATACAGCGAAGATGGCGATCAATGCGGTGAACTGCTACCACCGAAAACTCCCGGGTGAGCCGCCCATTGTCGCCGAAATTCTAGGGGACTGCCCCTATCTGCCGAAATGGGGAGCGGATGATGAGGACTCCAAAACTCCGCTGCGCGAGGATCTCATCGCAGCTGGTGAAAACCTGACCCGCTGCTTTGATAAGAGTCTTTCGGTGGTTGATGCCGCCACGGGCAAAAAATATGAAATCCAGCCTGAAAAGTCCGCTCTACCCATCAAGCGTTTTCCTGGTCTGGCCTTGCCCTGCTCCTTTCTTTTTCGCAATAAAACGCCCATTCCTCTGCATCTCTATGACTTCGCCCTGCATGTATTCCACAACTGGTCAAAGCCCGAGGCGCTGGTTCTTTACGTGCCCAAACTAGAAAACGAAGAGGAAGCGGGCTACATCCATCACATGGTTAGCGCGGCTGAAGCGCGTCTGCGAAAAAATTTCCCGCAGTATAAACTGGGTACCATCCGCCTTATGATCGTGCTCGAAAATCCGCGCGCCATCTTCCGTGTGCATGAAATCATGGACGCTCTTCATCCTTATTTTGCAGGCGCTTCCTTGGGCTGGCATGATTACCTTGCGTCCACGGCACGTCTTTTCAAGGAAGACCGGAACTACCGGATACCTGCGAAAACCGATCCGCACATCGTGATCCGCTATATCAAAGCCTCGCATCGGCTTCTCGCTGATGTCGTGGGACCGCGCGGCGGCATCAAAGTCGGTGGAATGTATGGGGTTCTGCCTTCCGGCGCCGAGCTGAATCATCCTTCCTTTCAGGTGACCCTTAAAGGTTACATGAAGGATGTCGTGACTCAGTTCAAGCGCAGTCTTTCCGGATTCTGGGTCGCGCATCCCGACTTTGTGCGCATCGGTCTGGCTTTGGTCACGGCCTGGGACAAGCATCTCGCTGGCAACAAAGAGCCTTTGCAACAGCTGGTGCACGGCCTCTTGCAGGAGCCGCATGCTCAGGAGGTGATGAACTTCGTGAATGGTCCCGACATTGAGGGACTGGATCGGGATCATCCTCTTTACCCACGATCTTTGATTGTCGCGGACCTGAAAGCCGACGAAAAAACCCTTAATCATACACCAGACGAAGTTCGCTATAACGTTTTTCAATGTCTCCAGTACCTCGCCGACTGGCTCACGGGGAACGGTTGCGTGGCTCTGCCGGCCAGCCTGGAAGGGATTCCCGTGCGTGTGATGGACGACCTTGCGACAACGGAACGCTCCCGCTGGGAAGTCTGGCATGAGATTCGGCATGGACGTTTTCCTCTTCATGACTTTCTGCGTATTGCGTTCGAGGAACTCACCTTCATTCGTAAAGATCTCGCGACGCCACAAAAATCCGTGGCGGTAAAATGGAACGAGCAAACGGCCAAATGGTATCCCATCGCCTTTAAGCTCATGATCCGCTTCATGACCGATGCAAAACCCGTGGAGTTTGTGAGCGAGCTGCTCCTGCCTTTCACAGTTCCTGAACTGCGGACCGCGTATAATCCCTGGCAGGCGCTGGAAGCCATTGATCCCGAAATCCTTGCGTTTGAGCCCGCAGTCGACCGCTTCATTACCTGGTTTGAATGCCTTGGTCATCAGGACTTCGCTGCGACCATGGCAGCGGACCTTATTCCTGATTTGGCCAAGGGCGAGGCCTTCGTCCGTCAGCTTCCCCTGCAGGGCCTTGTAGCCGCCGCCGCCTTTCACGGTGACATTGGGGAATCGAAGAAGACGCTCGATCATAACGCGGCGCGGGAGCAGGCTGCCGTCTTTAAGGACGAAGAGAAAGTGCGCGCCGAGTTGCAGCAGCTGGGCCAGGAGTATAAGAAAAAGTTCGGCATTAAGTTTTTGGTTTCAGCGCAGGGAAAAAGTGGCAAAGAGCTGCTCCGGATTCTGCAGCAGCGCCTTCACAACAGTCAGGAGAAGGAACTCGATA
Organism: Oligoflexus sp.; assembly: GCF_035712445.1. Classification (NCBI taxonomy): domain Bacteria; kingdom Pseudomonadati; phylum Bdellovibrionota; class Oligoflexia; order Oligoflexales; family Oligoflexaceae; genus Oligoflexus; species Oligoflexus sp. The sequence continues at coordinate 7,021 of NZ_DASTAT010000093.1, forward strand.
ACGCCCGCACGGCCCTGTGGGAAATCGCCCACAAACGGTTCATGAGCAGCCCTTATGCGGCCCGTCTGAATCTGATTTCGGACATCAAAAACCGCTATAAGATCCCTGCAGCCATGATCACGCTTATCAGCCCCGAGTCATGCCAGGACCTTTGTCTTGATACCCAGCCTCACACCCTCTTTGAGATCGCTTCGCTGAGTAAAACCATAGCCTCGGCCTTTGCCATCGAGACCTTCACCAAAAAAGGCATCAGCCTTCAGACTTCGGTCAATCAACTCCTGGGAAAAACCCGGTCCTCATTCCGCCTCACAGGCCCTTGGGGTGACAGGGTTACCCTGGCTCATCTTATGAATCATAAGGCCCTTAACCTTCATTACGTGAACGGTGTACCCGCAAACGAGACGATGCCACCGATCCAGGACTTTTTAAACGGCAACGCACAGTATGGCTATGAACCCGTGGCTGTCGTGAATCCACCCGGAGAAGTCTTTAAATATTCCGGAGCCGGCTTTCTGGTTCTGGAGCATCTGATCCAGGAGTTGGAAGGGCAGTCCATTGAAGCCTTGACGCGTCCTTTCCTTGATGCGCTCGGCATGCAGGACTTCACATTTCAGCAGGAAACTCTTCCTGGTCGATCCTATGCCGAAGGCCGTCGTGATGATGGCCAGATGGTAGCGGGTGGCCGCCTCATGTTCCCGGCATTCGCCGCGGGTGCCATGGCCACAAGCTCAGCGGTGGCCCGGTTTTTAATGCACCTGGGACGGGCGTATCATTCCCTGGATGGATCAGGCCCTCTTTCTCACGACACCGCCCGTCTTATGCTGCATGGAACGGATCTCGGCTGTCAGGACTTTATGGGCTGCAACATGGGCCTGGGCGTCTTCGTCGCGGAAGCCGGGGATAATCGCCTGGCCATCCATCAGGGCGCGAATGATGGCTTTCGTTGTCTTTACGTCTATTGCTTTGCCGGCCCCGACTCCGGCAAAGGTCTGGTCACTCTTTGCAGCGGTGATTTCTCGGGAGTTCTCTTCAATGCCGTCGTAGCTCAAACAGCTTTGAAACTCCTGGATATGAAGGGGATCGACTTTACCCAGTTCGCCGAGCGTTTCGAACCCAGAAATTTGAAACCAGAGGAAATCGTTAACATCGGTTACCGCGATCTTGTTTTCAAAGCTTTCCGCCCGCGCCTCCCGGAACCCATCCTGCGCCAGGGCCCGCGCTCGCCACTGGCTCACTTGAATCTGCTCACAGACGCCCGCATTGGGAAAGTCAGCAATCAGCTCTTTGGTCGCGCCGAGAATTTGATCAGTCCCTATGATCCCACCTTTGATCCTGCGCTCTTCGGTAGGGAAGGCAAGATCATGGATAGCTGGGAAACCGTGCGGCATAATCAAAAGCCTTGTGATGAAATGATCCTGGACCTTTCAAAACCAGGAACCATTCGCTACGTTTCGCTCTCCACGCGATTTCATTTGGGGAATCAGGCCGCATACATCCGGCTTGAAGGGCTTGCAGATGGTGAGTGGCACGAGATCCTGCCCAAGGTTCCGATGGAAGGGCATGCGCTTTTGAGGGTTGATCGTGGTGACGATCCACGGGTCTATACAAGCATCCGCGTTCAGAACTATCCGGACGGAGGATTTTCCCGCCTCGGTCTTTACAGTGATCTTCCCGAGACGGAAAAGAAATTCTATCAGCCTTTACAGTCCGCAAAGTGCGAGCGTTTCCCCGACCACATTCCCCAGACGCACAAGCCCATGAGTATCCCTTATCGCGCGCAAACCGAGGACATTAGAAAAAATCAGGCCCGACTTCGCGCGGGTGAACTTGTCAACGTTGCCTCGGCGGCTCTGGGTGCAAGGGTTCTGCGAGCCTCGAATGAACACTACGGTCCGGCCATCCAGGTTATCTCACCGTTCCCGCCCTTGAATATGTTCGATGGTTTGGAATCCGCACGGAGCCGCAAGCCTGGGCATCATGAGGAGGTGATCATTCAGCTGGCTCAGGCAGGGCGATTGGAAAAGATCGTCGTGGATTTCAGCTATTTCGTGAATAACAACCCTCTGGAGCTTGCTGTGCAAGGCCAGGCAGGAGACGATTGGTTCGAACTAGTGCCGCGAACATGGGTTAAAGGTTTTGCCGCAAGCCAGAAATCCTTTCTCATTCATGAATCGCGCGCCTTTGAAGTCATTCGTGTTCAAACTTTTCCCGATGGTGGTTTGAATCGCGTGCTGGCTTTCAGTCGCTGGAAGGTCTGATCCCGGCCTTCCGACCGATGATGGCTCCTGGTGCATCCCGCGCCAGGAGCAATTGGGCGGCGATGCTGATTGCAATCTCCTCAGGCCTTCGTGATCCAAAGTCGAGTCCAATCGGACTATGCAGGCGTTGGATGCGTTCGGGACTTAAACCGGCGCGGCCCAGGTCGGCACGCATGGTTCGTGCCTTGACTTTGCTGCCGATGGATCCCACAAAAGGCAGATCATCGCGCGCGAGCAAAACCTTCAAAACCGGCAGATCCGTTCCATGGCCCATGGTCATGACCGTGCAAAAGCTTCCTGGAGCAAGGTCTGCAGCCCAGGCCGCCATATCATCGACGACCAGTTTTTTAAAATGCGGTGCCTCGGGCAGGCGTTCCACCCAGTCCGCACGGGTATCCACGCAGCTCAGCCGGCAGTTTAACGGCAAAAGCACGCGAGTGAGAGCCTGCGCAACATGCCCTGCTCCGAAAATGCAGATGGTCCAGGCGTGGGTGCCAAAGACTTCGAAAAGCAAGGTCGCACGTCCACCACAGGACATGCCGATATCCCTCTGCAGATCCCAATCGTGGATGATAGGCTGCGAATCTGCAGGCGGTTGCTCCAAAAGGGAACGAGCGGTCTGAATAGCCTTGTTTTCCAGCTTACCGCCGCCGACCGTGCCTTCACAAAGCCCTTGCATAGTCAAAAGCGCTTTGGCTCCTGGTTCCTGAGGGGCATGCCCCATGCTGGAAAGAAGCGTACAGACCACAAAAGCCTCGCCCTTCTCACTCAGTTCATGCATACGCCGAAACAAAGCTAAGGCTTTCATGACCCGTTCTCCCAGGCAGCAAAGGCATCGGGATAAAGGGAACGCATGATCCTTTCCTTGCTCGCGGGTATGGGCAAGCTGGGATTTCGAATCGCCTGCATGATAGCCGCCCATACGGAAAAGCAGAGCAATAGAGGAGGTTCGCCAACGGCCTTGCCGCGATGGAGAGTTTTCGGCTCGTCAGTATCCAAAAGATCGACCCGGAAATCCCGCGGAATATCATGAATGGAGGGGATTTTATAGGTACTGGGTGCATGGGTCAAAAGCCTGCCGCCTTTATCATAGACCAGCTGCTCTGTCGTTACCCAGCCGAGGCCCTGAATGAAAGCGCCTCGTATCTGGCCCACTTCCAGATCGTAATTGATCGGCCGCCCCAGATCCATCAGAATATCCGTGCGCAGTACCTTGACCTCGCCCGTATAGCGGTTGACCTCCACCTCGCTGCAGGCCACGCCCTGGCTATAGTATAGGAACGCATTGCCCTGACCTGTGACCTTATTGAAGTCAAGGCCTTCCACCTTATAAAAGCCGTACTCACTCAGGGAAACCCTATTAAAATAGGCTTCCCGTATCACGTCCAAAAGCGTCAGCGCGCGTTCCGACTGATGCTTTGCAAAAATTCGGCCGCCCTCGAACATGATCTCCTGTGTCAAAGGCTTATCCCACACAAGGTCCGGCCGGGTGCCGGGACCTATCGTGCGACTCGGCCACAGCTCAGGATCCAGATCCAAAAGCGCCACAAACATTTTACTGAGGCGTTCCTTCAAAGGCCGGCAGGCCACCAGAGCCGCAGCTCCATTCAGATCCGTTCCGCTGGAAGCAGCCGTGGCCGATGTGTTGGCGTTCTTATCCGTTTGGGTCGGCATGATGCGAACGCGATCAGGCGTGACACCAAACTCCCGGGCCACAAGGCTCCCGATTTTGGTTTGAACCCCTTGCCCCATCTCCACCGCGCCCGTCGAGACTTGAAAACTCCCATCCTGATGCAGGATCACCAGGGCATTTCCCTGATTCAAAAAACGCGTGATGAAGGAAATTCCAAACTTCACAGCGGTCAATGCGATGCCGCGAAGGGCAGGTGACTTCGGATTCGCTTCATCTAGAATGCGCTGACGTCGGGCCTTATAATCACAGCGTTCAGCCAGTGTTTCAAAGAGCTGAGGCAGGGCATCACCTTCAACAAGCTGTCCATAAGGAGTCGTATTACGATGCGGATGCCGATAAACGTTTCGCATCCGCACATCATAGGAATCCATCTTCAGATGATGGGCGATCCTTTCAAGGGCCTGCTCGATCATGGCCACACCCTTCGGTCCCCCAAATCCACGGAAAGCCGTATGCGGATGAATATGCGTTCGGCAGACCTGACCGCGAAGACGAACGGCAGGCAAAAAATAAGCATTATCCGCATGGGTCAGCGCACGTTCCATGATAGCCGTGGAAAGATCCGCGCAGGCTCCGCCATCCGAAAAGAGCATGGCATCCAAAGCCACAATCTCCCCATCATCCCGGAACGCGATATCGTAATGAATCTGAAAGGGATTCCTCTTCCCGGTGATCATCATATCCGTGTCCTTATCCAGGACAAGGCGCGCCGGTCTTTGACAGGCGCGGGCAACCAGGGCCGCATACACAGCGAAAGGAGCGGCCTGCGTTTCCTTCCCTCCGAATCCACCCCCCAGACGTTTGACAATGCAGACCACATCCTTCTGCGGAAGGCCCAGGGCTTCGGCAACAAGATGCTGCGTTTCCGTCGGATGCTGCGTGGACGAGTGAACCTCGATAAGGCCGCCATCCCGCGGATAGGCAATGGCCGCCTGATTCTCCAGGTAAAAATGATCGGCACCATCAATCTGAAGGGTTCCCTGCAGACGATGCGGTGCAGTGGCCAGGCCCTTTTCCCAATCACCGCGCTCGATTTTCCGCTCCACTCCAATGAAGCTTTGCTGCTTCACGGCGGCATCAATGGAAAGGATCGCCGGCAGCACTTCATAATCAATCCGAATAGCCTGCAGCGCGGCCTTCAGAATCGCGGGATCTTCGGCAGCCACGACCAGGACGACTTCGCCTACGAAATGCACCACATCCTGGGCCAGGAACTCCTGATCATGGAAGATACTGCCCCAGGTGTTATGAGCCAGGGCTTTATAATCAAAGATCCAAAGCTGTCCGCTCCATTTTTGAACACGGCTGACATCAATGGACAGCACCCGGGCATGCGCATGAGGGCTCCAGATAAGCCCCACTGTCAGCTCCCGCGCTTCACGGGGCCTGTCATCCACATATTCCGCCGAACCCTGAACGTGCGCGCGGGCCGATTCATGCGCCGGCCCGTGGCTCCCTTTAAGAATGGACATGGGAAAGCTCCTGGCTTTGCATGATTTCATCACAGTACTGCTGAAAAAATCCCTGGACCAGAATACGGCGATAGGCGGCGCTGCCACGCAGGTCGGAAAGAGGCTCGATCTCTTCCTGCAGTATCTTATGAGCCGCTTCGACAACCGAAGCATCCAGGACTTTATCCTTCAGCCAATCTTCCAGGCGTTTGATGCGAAGAGGAATAGCCGCCACACCACCGAAGGCCACGCGGGCGGATTGAATCACGGGCCGGTTGTCCTTGCGGCTTTTTTTGAAATCAAAAAGAAAGGCGGCACTGACTGTGGAAATATCGAGGTCCTTGCGCGTCGCTGCCTTATAGAGACGGAGCACCTCGGTTTTCTGTGGCGCACGAAAGGAAACGGCCCTTATCCATTCGCCGCTTTTCAAGGCCATTTTCCGATAGCCCTGGAACAGTTCCGTCAAAGGAATTTCTTTTTTCGCAACGGCCACCCGTCCATCAACGACCAAAAGAAAGGGCAGCGTATCACCAATCGGTGAGGCATTGGCAATGTTGCCAACCAGCGTCGCAGAATGTTTAATCTGCGGCGAGGCGAATACATTCAAAAGGGAACTGAACTCCGGAATGCCTTTGTCGCAGCGGCGGCGAACCTCTTCCAGGTTGACCTTGGCTCCGAATTGATAAACGGCCCCCTTCTGTCCGGATTCATAAAGCTCAGGAATCAGATGCAGACTGATAACATCCCCAAGAGCGCGTTTGCCTTTATTGATCTGCACGCCCAGGTCGGTGCCGGATGCCAGGATCATGGCCTTGGGATATTTCTTCAGGAGCGTGCTCACATCCGCGATCTTAACCGGCGCAAAAATCTTCCCCTGGTCGGTTGTGATCGCAATCGGCTGAGCCAGCGATTCTTTCAGTGCTTTTGCCAGCGCCCGGGTGACAAAGCGTTCCGCCAAGGGCGGCAAGGCTTTGGGATCAAGGCTCATGGCTGCTGCGACGATCGGTGTATAACCCGTGCAGCGGCAAAGGTTTCCGGTCAGATGATTCTTCACGGTCTGTTCATCCGGTTTGGTGCTGCAGCTTTCGAAAAGACCGCAGAGCGCCATGACAAAACCCGGTGTGCAATACCCGCACTGGCTTCCCTTGGCTTGAACCATGGCTTCCTGAACGGGGGCCAGGACTTTATCCTGGCTCAGAGCATCCACGGTTACGAGGTGCGAACCATCGATTTGCGCGAGCATCGTGATGCAGGCATTGATGGGCTCGAAGCGCAGGTCACGCGCGCGGCCGAGGCCGGGAAAAGCCCTTAGAACAGTGCAGGCGCCGCAGTCGCCTTCGGCGCAGACGATCTTGGTTCCGGTCAGGTAAAGGCGCGTGCGCAGCCAGTCAGCCAGCATCATCGAGGCCTCGGATCCACTGACTTCCTGAAGGGATCCGTTGAGTGAAAAGCGAAGAAAGGAGCGTGTCGACATAGGTATGTCCTTGCTGGCCCAATTGTTCTGGAATCGCTACAAGCGAGGCTACAGGATGCAGAAAGGAAGGTCAACGGGCGCGAAAATCCCTGGTTTTGGATTTGCAGATGTCAGCAGGCTGTGCAATTGTTTGGAGCTGTTGATAACCCGTCCTTTGATAACGAGAGTCGTATGCAGAACGCGTCCCATCACAGTTCAGCCACTTCGCTTCGCTCCGATCTTATCGGTGGTCTTACTACCTTTCTCACCATGGCGTATATCGTGGTGGTGAACCCTTCGATCCTTTCGACAGAAGGCACTGGCCTGCCCTTCGCTGGCGTGATGACAGCCACGATCCTTCTGGCCGCCGGGATGAGCATTCTCATGGGTGTTTACGCTAAACTCCCGTTTGGCGTAGCTCCCGGCATGGGCCTCAACGCCTTCCTCGCGTTCAGCGTGATTTTGGGTCGCCAGATCCCCTGGCCGATCGCGATGGGTCTTGTGTTCTGGGCGGGTTTATTTTTTCTTCTCCTCAGCATTTTGCCAGTTCGCATGGCAATAGTGGGAGCCATACCCGTCCACCTTCGTTCAGCGGCCGCTATGGGGATCGGACTTTTTCTGGCCTTCATCGGTCTTAAAAATGCGGGTTTGGTGGTGGCCGATCCTGTGACCTTCGTGAAATTCGGAGTCTGGACGACATCGAGTATGCTGGCCGTCCTGGGACTTTTCATTATGGCCGTCCTGCTGCAGAGGGGCTGGCCTGTCGCCTTCCTGCTCGGCATTGTCATTGTCACCGCGCTTGCGTATAGCCTGGGGTTTGTTACGATTCCCGATCAGCTGCTCAGCACGCCGGATTTTTCGAGCACATTTTTAAAACTGGATATTCTGGGTGCACTGAAAGTGGAATATCTTGCTGTCATCTTCGCCATCATGATGACAGATTTATTCGATTCCGTGTCCACACTGTCCGGAGTCTCGCAGGCCTCGGGCCTGGTCGATGAAAGCGGACAACCGAAAAATCTGCGGCGCGGTCTCTTCGTGGATGCCTGTGCCACTCTCTCCGCAGGGCTTTTGGGAACTTCAGCCGGGACGGCCTATATCGAAAGCGCAGCGGGAATTGAAGCGGGTGGCCGCAGCGGGCGCGCCGCGGTTGTAACCGGACTTTTGTTTCTGCCCTGTTTATTCTTTGCGCCCCTGGCAGGAGCGGTTCCCGCTTATGCGACGGCGCCGGTCTTGATTTTAGTCGGGGCCATGATGATCAAAGGCGGGTCTCAGGTTTTCAAATCCAATCACTATGAGGATCTGATTCCCAGCTTTTTAACGCTGATTCTGATGCCTCTGACCTTTTCCATCACCCAGGGTCTCTTGTGGGGGCTGATCAGTCACGTTCTGCTTTATCTTGCGGCGGGACGCTATCGCGAATTGCCCATCTACACCTGGATCATGGCGGGACTTTCTGCGCTCCTGCTCTGGCTGCATTAAGTCGAGCGCAGCCTTTTGCCATTGACCCACACCGACTCCACACAGCGGTCGTCGGCAAGATGAATGAGCGCCGCAAGAATCTCTTCGGCGCTGTTCGCCATCTTGATCCGGCGCTCCAGCAAAGGTCGGGTTCTTACGTTGAGCACCTGAAAATCCGCCTGGTAACCGACACTGAGGGAACCAAGATCGGAAAGCCCCAGAGCCTGGGCTGCCTTCAGCGTGGCGGCGGCCAGAAGATCAATGGGCTGCACCGCAGCGCCGCGCAGGGCCGCGACCTTATACGCCTCATTCATGGTTTGCCAAAGGGAGAAGCTCGTGCCGGCCCCGACATCGGTCCCAAGGGCGATGGGTACTCCGGCCTCTTCCATGGTCTTCCACGCAAAGAGTCCGCTGCCTAAAAAAAGGTTGGACGTTGGGCAGTGACTGATGATCGCCTGGTGCTGGGCCAGCCTCTGCCTCGCATCCGCTTCCACGTGAATACCGTGAGCCAGCAGGGTGCGTCCGGTGATCAAGCCGAATGCTTCATACACGTCCAGATAATCATGGGCCTTGGGAAAGAGCTCTTTGATCCACAATAGCTCGCCCGTGTTTTCCGCATAGTGGGTCTGGATATAGGTATCGGGATGCTGGGCATGCAGCTCACCCAGGGCCCGCATCAGCTCGGGTGTGCAGGACGGCGCGAACCTTGGGGTAAGCGCCAGCGACAGTCTTTGATCGAACCCATGCCAGCGCTGAAGAAGAGCGCTCTGTTGCGCAAGGTCGTCGGCCATGGGAACTAAAAGCGCCTGCGGCGCATGGCGATCCATGCTGGTTTTGCCAATGATGCCGCGCAGTCCTCTTTGGGCAAAGACTTCGAACAGAAGATCCGTCACATCATGATTGGAACTGCTGTAGACGCAGGCGAGCGTCGTGCCGTTGCTCAGCAGCTCATCCACGAACTGGTGGGCAGCCTTGAGCATCAGATCCGAGCGTCCGCGATAGGCGACTTCCGTGGGGAATGTGTGCTTTTCAAGCCAGGGCAAGAGGGAAGGCTCCATGGCTCCAATCATATCCATCTGCGGAAAATGAATATGCGTATCCAGAAATCCGGGAATCAGCAGCCGGTCGGTATAATCAAAGCCCTGGGCCTTCGGATACTGTTTTTGCAGGTCCGCGAGCTTGCCTTTGGCCTGTATCCTGCCATGATCGTCGATCAAGAGGGTCGTATGCGGACTGTATTCCAGCTCCACAGGGCTTTTGGCAAGGCAGTGCAGAAGAGTTCCGGTGACAAGCTGCATAGGGTACCGCATGAATGATGAAGATGCTGAAACGGATCAACGCGCTGGTTTTCCACCGGCACGTCATGGGCTATTATCGCGATTGAGGACAGCGGAGGTCAAGGGCTACCTGATCCCACCCCGCATGGGAAACGCCGTCACGACAAGGAGAAAGCATGGAGCCGAGATCGGTAACAATTCGTTTCCATGAGGAATTGAATGACTTTCTTCCCCGGCATCAGTTGGGTCAAAGAATTGCGGTCACCTTTCACGGTCGCCGCACGGTCAAGGATCTGATTGAATCTCTCGGCGTTCCCCATGTCGAAATTGATACGATCTGCGCCCAGGGTGCGGCGGTCGACTTTGACTATATCGTGCAGGATCAGGATGAAATTCACGTTCATCCCGGGTTTCGCGTGACGCTGCCACCACGTTTTGTGATTGATGAGAATGTGGCAAAGTTATGTCCGCTGCTGCGGATGCTGGGGTTTGATACCCTGTATGTGCAAGGGGCCACCGACTCCTGGATTGCAACCATTTCCAAACAGGAGGGGCGCACGATACTGTCGCGTGACAAGGGGCTTTTGAAAAGAAAAGAGGTTCACTCCGGACTTTATCTTCGCTCCACCGTGTCTCAGGAGCAGCTGCGGGAAGTTGTGGAAAGGCTTAAAATAAAGGCGTTTTGTGAACCCTTTACGCGATGCATGAGCTGCAATCATCGGTTGACTTCGCTCCCGGCTCAAGAGGCCGCGGTGAGTCCCCACATACCCCCGGGGGTGAGGAAATGGACGAACGAGTTCTTCCATTGTCCAGGCTGCCACAGAGTGTTTTGGAAGGGCAGTCATCATCAAAGCATGGAAAAATTGGTTCGCCAGATCCTCCACCAAGCCTGAGTCTCTTCATCGAATCTTAACCGTGGACGGTCGGGGTCCGACCATGGAGCGTCGTATCGGTTTCGGTGCGATGACCAAAGCCAAAGTAGGCGGCGACGGCAGCAGTCAGAGCATGCAGCCACACATCATGACCGAAGAGCGGGAGTATGCCACCCACCACGTTCAGGCCTGGAATAAGGCCCATAACAGTCAGAACAGCGTAAATCACGGCCACTGACTTGGAGAAGGCGCGGGCACCGGTGAACGAACGATAGGCGAAAAGACCCCAAAGTCCAATAGCTATGTGAACGATGTTATGCAGGACATTGACCGGGAAGAGACCGAAGAGATAGCCATACGATCCTTCCACCGCAAGGTGCGGTGCGTGCCCTGGAGGCATCATGCGAAAGGCTGGAAAAAAGCCAAGAACGCCAACGGCAAGATAAGCAATACCGGCAATAAGAGCGAATTTTCTTGTCTGCATAATAAATCCCTTTCTCATCCAGTGAAATGCCGTGTGTGTCTATTCCAGTTTTGTGCCAGTCCTTTCCCTGCCATTATTGATGCAAAGACTTTCCCTCAAGTTTTTCGCCGAGTCGCTGTATATTTATCGGGCTCCCATCAGCTGAGGTTGGACCATGAAAATATATGAGTACTCCAATCACCGGACTCTGATCCGGGATTTGATCCAGGCGAACAAGAAGGCCGGACACGACATTAGCAGTCAGAAAGTTGCGGAGGCCGCCGGCGTCACGGGATCGTTTCTGTCTCAGGCTTTGAATGAAAAGCAGGAGTTCAGCAACGATCAGGTTTTTGCCATCTGCCGTTACTTTGAGCTGTCCGAAGAGGAAGCGGAATTCGCCGTCCTGCTGAATGAACACGCTCGCTCCCAATCCAAAAAAAGGCGTCAGGAACTTTATCGTCAGATCGAGGAGGCGCAGCATGCTCATCTGCGTTTTGTCGAGTATGTGCATTTTGATAAGATCGACCGTGAAAGCTCGCCCGTGGATGATTATCTTTGTGATGCCTATGCGCCGGTGGTGGATTCCTATATGGACGAGGACCGCTATCTGAAGAACCCCGAGGCTCTGCGCAAGAAGCTTGGCCTTGATCCCGGGCGCTTTGAACGGGCCCTGGATTTGAATGTGCGGGCCAATATCCTGGGGCTCGATGACGAGGGTTATCATCGCAAGCACGGCGAGCTCATGGTCTATAAAATCAACCTGGCTGCCAAATACAACGCCATACTCTCACGCCTCAAGTCGATCGAGAAGATCTTCAAAGGTGATGATTCCGACTTCACGGGAACCCTGATTTTCTGTGCAAATGACGAATTCGTGACACGCATCAAGGCCGAGATCCTGACCGAGCACAATACCATGAAAACCCAGTATCAGAGCGAGCCGGACAAGGAGGACCTCCTTTTCGTGAATCTCGATCTTTTCTGCTTTGATGAGCTATGACCCATGGAAAAAGACCTTCCGCACGACAGCTATCGCAGCATCATTCGGGAAATCGTGGAGGCGCGGGCCGCGAAGAAAGACGGCATGTCCTTCACGAAGCTGGCCAATGTCTGTCGGATCCAGCGCAGCTATCTTTCCCAGGTCATCAATTTGAAAAATCATTTCAGCAACGATCAGCTTTACAGTATCTGCGAGGCGCTCGAACTGCCGAAATTCCAGCGTGATTACCTTCTGCTCCTAAGTGAATATGAGCGTTGCAGGAACACGGAGCGCAAGAATTTTCTTCTGCAGAAGATCCGTAAGCTGAAGCAGGCCGAGTCCAAAAGCGCGAGCGGCATGTCGGAAGCCCTAAGGGACGCGCTGGATGATTACTTCTGTGATCCCTGGGCCGAGATCATTCTGAACTTCTTTCGCATTGAACACTATGCAAAGAACCCAGATGAGGTGCGCGAGGTCCTGGGTATCACGCGGCGGCGCTGGGACATCGTGATGAAGACGCTGCGCGATTGCCAGTTCGTGTTGGATGGGCCGGATCGAATTCTCACGCCGCAGGGCTTTCCAGTACCCGAGGAAAATTCCCCGGCCGATCGCATTCGGCACATCATGGCCCGCATGCGGGTGGCCCAGCAGAAGCTGAAGCAGCGCTACATCGACGATTTTCTCTATAACCTTTGGTATACGACCACGCGCGACGCCAAGAAACAGATCAAGATCAATCAGCTCCACCTTCTGCAGCGAATCCATGAGGAAGCGAGGCATACAAAACAGGAAAAGATCTACCAGCTGACGCTTGATGTGCTGTCCTTCTAAAAAGTTGCCGCGCCGAAGACCGGAGAGCGCAATCCGGTCATGGAGCCGGCAAACGCTGGCGGCCTTGTGATGTTTGCATGACAAATGCAGAAAACTTGTTTTGACATCTTGAGCACATAAAAAAATATGGTAATCTTCCCTGGGAGGTCCCCCATGGAAATTCGTTCAAAACTCTCCATACTCGCTGACGCCGCCAAATACGACGCATCCTGCTCCAGCAGTGGTATTCAAAGAAAGAACGTCCCCGGTGGCCTCGGTAATTCCGAAGGCATGGGAATATGTCACAGCTACACCCCTGACGGCCGCTGTATTTCCCTGCTCAAGGTCCTGCTCACCAATTTCTGTGTCTTTGACTGCAGCTATTGCATCAATCGCATTTCCAGTGACGTTAAACGCGCTCGATTTACCATCGAAGAGCTGGTTTGGCTGACCATGGAATTTTATAAGCGGAATTACATAGAAGGCCTTTTCCTGAGTTCCGGCGTCATGAAAACGCCCGATCACACGATGGAAGAGATGATTGAAGTCGCCCGCCGTCTGCGTGTCGATCACAAGTTTCAGGGGTATATTCACCTGAAAGCCGTGGCCGGCGCATCTGCGGAACTTCTGCAAAAGGCCGGGCTGTGGGCGGACCGTTTGAGCGCGAACATCGAGCTGCCGAAACAGGACGACCTCGATAAGCTGGCGCCAGCCAAGACGCATGAACAGATTGAATCGGCCATGGATTCGATTGCAACGAAGATCGCTGAAGTCAAGGAAGACAGAAAAACTCTGAAATCCACGCCAGCTTTTGCTCCCAGTGGTCAGACCACCCAGATGATCGTGGGCGCAACACCCAGCAGCGATGCTGATATACTGGCGACGGCCTCGCATCTTTATGAAGGTTTTTCCTTGAAGCGGGTTTATTACTCCGCCTTCAGTCCCATTCCCAGCGGTGATCCGCGCCTGCCGCTGCAAAAACCGCCTTTGGTCCGTGAAAATCGCCTTTATCAGGCGGACTGGCTTTTGCGCTTTTATGGGTTTCGGCATCACGAGCTGACCACCACGGATACGCCGAACCTCGATCTGCATCTGGATCCGAAAACATCCTGGGCTCTGCGATCGCGGAATTTTTTTCCGGTGGATATCAACAGGGCCCCGCGCGAGGATCTCTTGCGCGTGCCTGGCCTTGGCGTTCGAACGGTGGATCGCATTCTTAAGATGCGGCCGCATCGTTCCATTACGCTGGCTGATCTGGCCAAACTTCGCGTGTCCCTCGACAAAGCGCGGCCTTTTATCCTGACAGCCGATAAAAATACGGGCGTAACGCTGCTTGATGATCAGAATCTCGAAGCCCAGCTGCTTCCCAAAAAACCCAAGCAGCCGACTCTTTTTGAGCTGATGGGTGAATCGGCGGAGGGCTGGTGACGTGATTCGCTGTGAAATGCCGCAGGATTTTGCGGACTGGCGTCTTCAAGGTCGGCAGCTTATTCATGCGCGCATTCGACCGGAGGCTGTGCAGTGGCGTGAGGCAAGTCCCCAAATAGCCGGACGCCTCGCCCTTGATGAAGGCATTTGGGAAGCGCCGCCCCTCCCAGCGGAAGCTCTGCGCGCCTTTTCCGTGCCTCGTGATTTTGTCGAGAAGGCGGAGCGGGTCTTCTATCATCGTTCGGAAAAAAAGTGGTCCCTTCTCTATCGCATGCTCTGGCGTATCGTGCATGAGAATCACAAGCTGCTCGATGATCGCGTCGATGATGATGTCAGCGCGTTTATGGATATGGAGCATCAGGTTCGCCGCGATGCCCATAAAATGAAGGCTTTTGTACGCTTTCGAAAGGTTCAGAGCCAGGACCATGAAGAGTATGTCGCATGGCATGAGCCGGATCATCCTCTCCTGCCTTACGTTGTTCCCTTCTTCAAGGATCGCTTTTCATCCATGATCTGGACAATCCTGACGCCGGATGCCTCGGCCCGTTGGGATGGGGAAAGGGTAAGCTGGGGCCGCGGCTGTGCCCAGCATGAAGCCCCCACGGCGGATTCCCTGGAGGATCTCTGGTCCTGCTATTACACATCCATTTTCAATCCAGCCCGCGTGAAGCTGAAAGCCATGAGGGCGGAAATGCCGACCCGTTATTGGAAATCCATGCCGGAGACGCGAGAAATCGCCCGGCTTCTTGCCGACAGCGATCGCCGTGTGGCCGAGATGATTGATCGGAGTCCGCGCGACGCCTCAGCCTTCGTTCCGCACAATGGGTCCTATGACGAATTGAAAACTGCGGCATCCCGCTGCACAGCCTGCAAACTTTGTGAGGCGGCTACGCAGACTGTTTTTGGCGAGGGTCCACTTACGGCCCGCATTATGATCGTAGGCGAGCAGCCCGGAGATCAGGAGGACCAAGCCGGCCGTCCTTTCGTGGGACCAGCCGGTGAGATCCTGGATCAGGCGCTCAAGGCAGCCGGCATTCAACGGGAAAATGTCTATCTGACCAATGCTGTCAAACATTTTAAATTCACCTGGCAGGGCAAGCGGCGTCTGCACGAAAAACCTGCACCGCGTGATGTCGCGGCCTGCAAACCTTGGCTCCTGGCCGAGCGTCATTCGATTCAGCCCGATCTTGTCATTTGCCTCGGACTGACGGCGGCTTTGAGCGTATTTGGACGCAGTTTTCGTCTCAAGGACGTTCGCGGCGTTGTGCAGCCCTCCAGTTTTGCTAAACTTTCCATGATTACCTATCATCCTGCGCATATTCTGCGACTGCCCGATCCTCAACAGCAGGCCGAGGCTTTTCGGGAACTGGTTCATGATCTGCGCCAATTGGTAACGCTTTGGCAGCATTCGCACGTGAAACTGTCATCTGCACAAGACAGTTTTCCTGGCCAATAAGGGACAGGCTTCCCCGCTTCCCCTTGCTATTCTCCCCCCGTGCGATTACGGTCTTTGCGGCTTTACCTTGGATTCGCATCGGAGGAAGGACGGGCGTGCGCCGCTTGAAAAAGCCTTATTCGCTCAGTTGGCATTTGGTTGTCCTGGTATTGGCTTCCATGATTCCATTTTTCATCTTTTCCGCTTTTATGGTGGATAGGCTGGTTCGTCTGGAAAGGCAGGCCGGTGAGCGTCTTTTGCGGCGTGAAGCGCAAAAACTCCGGGTATCGGTGGATCAGGAGTTTTCCAGCATCATACGCACGCTTCAGGCCCTGGCGACGTCTCAGGACCTTGAGCAGCACGATTTGAAAGCCTTTCATCAGGATTTGAATCGCATTCAAAAATCCCAGCCTGCGTGGCTTGCCATTCTTGTGCATGATATGCAGGGCAGGATGCTGCTCAGTTCCATGCGCGACTACGGTGATGTTCTGAAGACTCCACCGGAGCCGGACAGTCTGCGTGACGTCATAAGTTCGGAAGAGGCAGTCATTGGAAAGGTGATCAAGGTACCGGCTGGCTCTGTGATCTCCAACTCCTTCGCTTTTCCGATTCGCGTCCCCGTGTTCGTCAAAGGGAAGATGACTTATGTGCTCACTGCAGTGATTTCGGTGAACAGGCTTCAGGCCATTGCCAATGATGGCTTGGCGATGGAATGGACCCGCACGATCGTGGATCGCGCCAGCACTGTGGCTGCTCGTTCGCTGCGTCCCGAGGATTTTGTGGGTGACTTGGCCACACCCTCCTATATCAAACACACGAGTTCGAGTTTCGAAGGAATGGTTCGAGAGACCACCTTGGATGGCAAGCCTGTTTATCTCGTTTTTGATCGCTCGCGTCTTTCCGGATGGATCAGCTCCATAGCGGTGCCGGTGGAAATTCTGGAAGCCCCAACGCGGCGCTCCCGGGCCCTTGTCCTCGCGACAGGCAGTTTCATTCTTCTTGTTTTCGGTGGGCTCGCGCTCCTGTATTCGCGCCGGCTCGCTCTTCAAATCCGCTCGGCTGCAAAAGGCGCCATGAACCTGGCGGATGGCAAAGTCCCCGAGGTGGAAGCTTCCATGGTTACCGAGGTGCAGCAGCTGCGAAGCGCATTGATCACGGTGGCCAATCTTCTTCAGGAGCGGGAACAGGAACGCAACGAACATTTGAATCAGGCCATCGCTGCCCGATCCGAGGCGGAACAGGCCAACCGTGCGAAGAGCGAGTTTCTGGCCAACATGAGCCATGAACTCCGAACCCCTCTGGGTGTGGTACTGGGCTTTGCTGAGCTTTCGGTGCTGGATGATATTTCTCCGGAAGAGAGGGCGGAGAACCATGCCATCATCCAGCGCAACGGTCAGCATCTTTTGCGATTGATCGACGATATTCTGGATCTTTCTAAAGTCGAAGCGCGGCGCTTGACGATTCATGCTCAGGATTTCTCCTTGCCGGACATGATGGCAGGAATTATGGGAGATCTTAAGCCCAAGGCTCTGGAAAAAAATCTGGCCCTTACGCTGACGAAATCGGGAATGCTTCCGGGTCAGATTCATACCGATCCCGTTCGTTTGCGCCAGATCATTTATAATCTGGTGGGCAATGCGATCAAGTTCACGGAAAAAGGCGAGGTTAATATTCATCTTGAAAGCATGGATGATGATCTGATTATCACCGTGCGGGATACAGGTATTGGTCTGACAGTCGAGCAGCAAAACACCCTGTTCCGTCCCTTCACCCAGGCCGATGGCAGTCACACCCGCAGATACGGTGGGACAGGTCTTGGTCTCGCTCTGTCCCGCCGTCTGGCCGAGCTCTTGGATGGCAGCGTCGAGCTTTTGGAAAGCGCCCCAGGGCAGGGCTCGGCCTTTCAGTTTCGCGTGCGAGTCCGGTAAGGCCGTACTCGCCCGAATGAGGAGAGTCATCATGAGTCGTTCTGCAGTTGCATGTTAGGACTGACGTGCCCTTAAGTGTGATGTCCTCCAGGGAGCCATGGTTCCCAAATACATCATCCCCACAGACTACAAATGTATTCCGTTTCCAAGAGGTCTGCTGCTGTGGCAATTATTGAAATTTAAGGAAAATATGCGAATATTACTGGGTAGTTAGTGCGATCGTTCTGACTGAGAGCGATTTTATAGTGGAGAATGATTCGTGTAACATATTGAAACTATAGTTAAAATAGAATTGAAACTTTGCACTGTTTCAATTTCAAAATCTTCGTCTTTGATATTGAATATTTCTCCTTGCCAGCAAACCAACAAAAGGCATTTTTCTTCCTCGAGACGGCTTCACAGGCAATTCCAGACGCAGCTTCATCCGCCGAGAGATTCTCGTCGACATATTTTTTTCGCAGGTATTCTTGATGGAGATATAGAGGAGTGACCGGGAACTCAAACCACTCAGAAAACGTGATGACATATTTTTCAGGGGTTCTCGTCGAGGGTCGTATGGGGTGGGTGATGGGGATTGAACCCACGTATGTCGGAATCACAATCCGATGCGTTAACCACTTCGCCACACCCACCATACGGGAGAGCGTGATATTACCCGGCCTATTGCTTTTGTCAACCCAATAGCCCGGGGCATTTCAAAGATTTTTAAGAAGCCCATTCTCGATGGCGAATGACATGGTTTGCTCCTGGCTCCAGCTCTCGCCGTCTTCACTCAGGCTGATATGCATGTCAAACGCGTCGCCGTTGGCAATGGCCTCGTCCAGGAACTTGGTATCAGGCAATCCTCCGGGTCCGTTCAGAGTCAGCTGGAAGGTCTCCGTCCGATTCCGACGCGGTCCGAGAGTCGTATTGCTGATATCCGGAGACAGACGCACGATATTCTCCGTCAGAACGAAACGCCCGAGATTAATCGCCCCATGCTGCTCAAAGCGCACGTAAACCTGCAGATTCCCGTGTGCAATTGACATATTCCGAATGGAAAGCTGCAGCCGAAGTTCCCCGCCGGACCGACCAAACGGCCCCGAACGATCCAAAGTAACCTTGGTCTTCAAAAGCTTGGGAGTCGGCCGCGGATCCCGATAACCACCCGGCAGAAAATTCGCCAGTTTTTCTTCAACGCTCTGATCCCGTTTCAAAGGCGGAATCGGCCACGGCGATTCAAAAACCTTATCATTCAAAGTTTCAAACTGCTTTTTAGCCGTCCGCACATCCTCGCTATCTTTCCCGCGCTCCTGACTTTGCGCATTGAATCCCACCACGATCGGCACCGGCAAACCCTTGGCCATTTCCCCGAGCGCCTGCATGAATTCCACAGGATGCTGCGTATCCATAATCTTCTGATAGGCCTCAAGGATATCCAAAGGCTCCTTGGCCTTCAGAAGGGCATCAAAACCTTTCCGCAAACGCCTCGCCTCCGCTGCCACTTCCGGATAACCCGGCTCAATATTCAAAAGCCGCAGAGGCATCAGAGCATAAGAACCCGCAAGGTTCGCATAATAATACATGCTCTCATCCGGTCCCTCGCGGGCCCACTTTTTGGGACTGGCGCCAAAGGCATTGGCCAAAGCCATCCACATCGCGCGCTCATCCTTCCGCGCCAGGGCAATCATCAAATCATGCGCAAAATAAAGGTGAGCCGTCGCACTCAATTTCCCAAGGTGCGTTGCGGAAACAGGCTGCGCAAATACCTCATCCATCGGATTCACCAGCGCCTGCTCACGCATCAGCCTCTTCTCAACATCCTTCGCAAACAGCTCGATCTCCGGCACGTCATCAATCGCCAGCCCTGTATAGCGCCGCAGAAGTTCAAGCGTCCGATTGTAATCCCGCACATCCACAAAGTTATCAATGATGCGCAGCGACGCCGTCATATACAAAGGATTCGCAGCGTTCGCCGTCAGCACAAACCGACTCGATTTTCCGGGGCCTTTTTCCTTCCGAACAGGAATCGAAAGCTTATGCCGAATCTCCATCGTATCGGCGCCAACCAAAAGGTTCCAATTCCGATCGTGCAGAAACTGCTCCGCTTCCAGGTTCATAAATTCACCTTCGCGGTCCGTCGTCAGGCTTTCACCAACCCCAAACGTCTTCTGCCTTTGACTCTGCGAAACATAAAAGCTGCGCTCCTGTTTCAGCCCCGTTTCATTGCGTGTCGTCACGCGATAGAACTGAAAGGTCACGCCGCTCGTTTTATCCGGTTTGCTCGTCTGTCCCTGCAGCTGTCCGGTCAACGCCCGCGCTTTTTTAAAATCCCCATGCAGCGCCTCGGTAAACGCCTGCCGGGCGCCTTCCCGCGTCAGGTCAAAGTCATAAAGCTCATCAATCTGAAAAATTCTCGCGCGTTGCAGATCAAAATCCACGGGAGTAATGGGCGCCGGCACCCCCGCCCACCACTTCACCATCTTCTGAAACACCATGTAATCCTTGCCCAAAGTCGTCTGAAGGGCGGTACCGATCCGCCGAACCTCGCTCAGGGCCAGCCAAACATGGGACTGATTCCGACGTAACACACTGATTTTATGTTCCCCATCTCGAAAAACAGAGAGCGGAATGGTCAAATCCAGGTCGCTCAGACCCAGGGATTCCTGAAGGGATTTCGCAGTGCGGCCAGCGGTATCAATACCCAGGGAGGCCCCGCCGCTGATACCGTAACTTCGGATATTGCCGATGGGAAGTTCCAGGGCATGCTCGATCGTCGAAGGGAAAAGGAAGGGTGTGCTCAGATAGGTGACGGGATCGTAGAGTTCCAAAGGGTTGAAGGACGGCGGAAGGATCGTCGTCAAAAACGGGAGTCCACCAAACCAATTCGCGAAAAGCTCCGTCCAGAATCCAGCCTTCTGCTCCTCGGCCTTGCGCGAGGCTTCACTTCGATACGTGGCGTTGGTCACGAAAAGCTGACTTTGACCGTTGAACGTCAAAGGCAAACCGCGCACGCGCCCAAGTTCCCGCAGAAAATCCGGCCCCAACTGAAACCTGTCGACCACCACATAGGTGCCGATGTTGGTCGGATGCACATCACGTCGATAGCTGCTGACGAGCGACATGCTGTCGCTGGCGCGCAGGCGGATATCCTGATCCATCAGGCTATAAAACAAGCTTTCCATGAGCGAATCGACAGAACGATTGATGCTGTCCGCACCGGATGCGAGGCTCGAGGCCAGCGTGGAATTTTTGATGACCCGGCTTATGGATTCATAGGCATCAATCTTATCATCGTTTTCCTGGCGGAAGTCCTTCTCGAGCTGCGAGGATTGCGCCAGGGCCAGCTGCGAACACAAGCAAAATAGAAGCCACCAAAATCTCATGGAACCTGTTCCTCCCAAGTCCATGCTCGGCCGTAGCCCACTCCCACCATCACCACCCAGTGATGACGCGGCTCTGTTCGCTCCCTTTGATAATGAAGGCTCATACTGCCCACCAGATCGTAAACCCAGGGCCGCCGGGCCCCCCAGCTGATGCGATAGGAATCCTTGCGCAGCTCCTCGATCCCAAGGACCCAGTTCCAGTCTTTCAGCTGCTGCTCATGCACAAAGCGAAAAACCTGATCGAAGTAATCCGGGATCGACGCTTCCGTCACCCGAATCCATTCGAAACTCGTGCGGTTTTCTTCATGATGAACCAGCGTTGCCAGCCCCATCCGTCTCTGCCCATAGTCCGAAGACGCCGCATAAGAGGCCATGAGCCGGGCGCCTTCGAGAAGGTCGATGGTGCGAACAATGCGGCCGCTGATGACATTACGTTCCTCGCCCGTGACAGGATCGGGTTGAACGAGATTGCTGGTGCCGACTTCCAATCGGTAGCCTTCCCGTGAACCAATCCCAATGCGACCGCCGTTAACACTCGTGAGCCATAACCTTCGGGCCCGACTTGGCAAATTCAGGCGAAACACATCGTGATTCAGTCCAAATGGGGCATCCAGGCGTCCAGCCGACGCGTAGAAGGGATCCACCACGGGATGCCCGAGCTGGATAAAAGCCTGCTCCGCGCGTTTATAATCGCGGACTCTGTCCTCGTTGATCGAGGCCTGCCGTGTATAAGCACCCTTGGCGTGCAGTGAAATCCAATGCCCGAGAGCAACTGAACCATAGAGTTGAGCCAAGGCAGCGGTGTCGTCTCGTGTTTGATTAGTATCACCCAATGCTCGTTCGGATACTTCGAGGTAGCCCGACACGCAGGCAGTGTAGGGATTATAGATCAACCATTTGTCAGACTTCAGCTGACAGGGTAAAAGTCCTTCCGCATGGGCGACCGAAGTCATTACGCCCAGCATCATGGCGACGGCGTGTTTCATTCTGACTCATTCATCAAAAGCCTTGATTTCCCGGCGAAGCGTCGGGTTTCATCATCATGCCCAAGTCGATACGACATTGGAAGATGAATTCTAACTTCTCCAAAAGCTTCCTATAAAAACCTTGACACCCAAAGGCCTCAGTAATATAACCCGGTCTCCACTATCGAGGTAAGCCTGCGAACAAGCAAGCCAATGCCACATGCCGGTGATGCTCATCACTATCTTGCCTCGGTTTGTTTCGTAACCCTATCCAGATTGACTAGGTTTGGGAATTATGAGTAGTCAAAACATTAGAATTCGTCTCAAGGGGTACGACCACCGATTGCTTGATCAATCTGCGGTCGAAATCGTAGAGCGTGCGAAACGGACGGGAGCGCGAGTCGCTGGTCCTATACCACTGCCCACCTCGATCAACCGTTTCACAGTCCTGCGCAGTCCGCACGTCGATAAAAAATCGCGTGAGCAGTTTGAGATCCGCACACACAAGCGCGTTCTCGACATCATGGATGCTAAAGCGCAGACAATCGATGCTTTGATGAAGCTCGATTTGGCAGCTGGAGTCGACGTCGAGATCAAACTCTACTAAGCAGAGTGCGGTTGTTGTCGTTTTCTGAACGGTCGCTTTAGGAACCGAATAACTCAACAGCAGGTTGAATATAAGTCATGACAATTCACGGACTAATCGCAAAAAAAGTGGGAATGACCCGGGTCTTGGACGCTGAAGGTCAAATGATTCCCGTGACTCTTCTCAAAATCGAAGGTCAAAAAGTTACCAAGATCCTGACTCCTGAGCGCGATGGCTATCATGGCATTCAGGTGGGTTACTACGAAAAACCAGAGCGCAAGCTGAGCAAGCCCGATGTGGCTCGTCTTCGCAAGGTCTCGGTTGGCGAAAGTTACACCCGTTTCAAGGAATTCCGTACCGAAGGCACGCTTGATGGCGTGAACATTGGTACCGCAATGAACGCTTCCGCATTCTCGGAAGTGGGCGCTGTTGATGTCACCGGCGTGACCAAGGGTCACGGCTTCGAAGGTGCGATTACACGCTGGGGTCACTCCTCGGGTCGCCGTTCGCACGGTTCGAACTTCTATCGCTTGCCTGGTTCGCTCGGTATGAGAACGACCCCAGGTCGCGTATTTAAGAACAAAGAAGTTCCGGGTCACATGGGTTGCGTGCAGGTTACTGTTCAGAACCTGAAAGTCGTCGATGTCGATGTGGAAGCCAATGTTATTGCTCTCAAAGGCTCCGTTCCCGGGTTCCGCAATGGCTTTGTTATCATCAAACCTTCTGTGAAAGCCAAAGAACTCAAAAAATGAGTTCTAGGGGGAATGGATAATCATGCAAGTCCAAGTCAAAGACATCAAGGGTAACAACGTCAAGTCGATCGACCTTCCGGATTCGATCTACAACGTTGAACTTAACGATCACGTTCTTCACCACGTGGTAAAAGCCTACCTGGCCAACCAACGCCAAGGTACGCACGCTACCAAAACCCGCGCCTACGTGAGCGGCGGTGGTAAGAAGCCTTATAAGCAAAAGGGTACTGGTGGTGCTCGCGCTGGTTCGACCCGCGCCCATAACCGTCCAGGTGGTGCTGTGGCCCACGGTCCTCAGCCTCGTGACTACCGTCTGAAGATCAACAAGAAGGTGAAAGATCTCGCCATTCGCGTTGCTCTCTCCGACAAAGCTCGTCACGGCAAACTGGTTGTTGTTAGCGACTTCGCAGGCGTTAACGCGTATTCGACCAAAGCTGTGCTCGGCGCCCTGAAAGCCCTGAACGCGCCAAAAGCTCTGCTCTCCGACGTTCGTGAAGACGATTTCCTTTATCGTTCGGCACGCAACATCCACGGTGCAGAAGCCAAGTCGCCTCTGGATTTCAACGCTATGGATCTGCTTCGCTACGAGACTCTGGTCATCAGCGAAAAAGCTCTGGAAGCTCTCAACGCTCGCGTTAGTGAGGAAGCATAACATGCATCCATTTCATGTGATCGTTCGCCCAGTTCTGTCGGAAAAATCGAACGGCGTTCGTGAAGCTCAAGGCAAATACACTTTCATCGTGCAGAAAGATGCCACCAAAGAAGACGTCAAGAAAGCTGTTGCGGCTCTTTGGGATGTGAAAGTGGAATCGGTTCGCACTTTGATTCAACGCGGTAAGTTCAAGCGTCGCGGCGCTCGCTACTCCCAGACTTCGCTGGTCAAAAAAGCGATCGTGAAGCTGGTTGCTGGTTCGAAACTGCCGATCTTTGAAGACCAATAACGAAGGGACTGGTAAACGTTATGGCTATCAAGCAATACAAACCGACATCAGCATCTCAACGCGGTACCTCCGTTGTTGATTACAGTGTCCTTGATCGCGTGGAACCGTACGGTCCTCTCGTAGAGTCTACAAAGAGAAACGGCGGCCGCAACAACACGGGCCGTATTACGGTTCGCCATCAGGGCGGTGGCGCTCGTCGCCACTACCGTCTGATCGACTTCAAGCGCGACAAGCGTGATATCTCGGGACGCGTTGAGTACATCGAATACGATCCTAACCGGACCGCATTCATCGCTCGTATCGTCTACAAAGACGGTGAGCGTCGTTATATCCTGGCTCCGGACGGCCTTAAAAAAGGTGACGAAGTTCTCGCGGCTGCGACTGTAGACGTGAAACCCGGTAATGCCATGCCTTTGAAGAGCATCCCCTTCGGTACTCCGGTACACAATATCGAGATGAAGGTGGGTAAAGGCGGTCAGCTGGCTCGTAGCGCTGGCGTTTCCGCTCAGCTGGTCGGCCGTGTAGACGGTTACGCTCAGCTCCGCATGCCTTCCGGTGAAATGCGCCGCGTTCGTGAAGAATGCTACGCAACCATCGGTGTGGTCTCCAACTCTGACCATTTCAACGTGAAAATCGGTAAAGCCGGCCGTACTCGCTGGTTGGGTATTCGTCCCACTGTTCGCGGTGTGGCTATGAACCCGGTCGATCACCCTCACGGTGGTGGTGAAGGTCGTACATCCGGTGGTCGTCACCCATGTACTCCTTGGGCTGTGCAGACGAAAGGTCACAAGACCCGTCATAATAAGCGCACGGACAAGGATATCATCCGCCGTCGTAAAAGCAAGTAATGGGAGGTATGCTCAGTGGCTCGTTCAGTTAAAAAAGGCCCCTTCGTGGATGGCTATCTCTATAAGAAAGCCGAGCAGGCTCTTAAAGATAAGAAGCCGATCAAAACCTGGAGCCGTCGCTCGACGATCGTTCCTGACTTTGTCGGCCTGAATTTCCTCGTACACAACGGGAAGAAATTTGTTCCAGTGTTCGTGTCCGAGAATATGGTCGGCCATAAGCTAGGTGAATTCGCTCCAACGCGCACCTACTTCGGCCACGGGTCTGACAAAAAAGGCAAAAAGTAAAGATAAAGGGAGCTAGCTTTGGAACGTCAGTATCAAGCAGTTCTTCGGAACACGCGAATCGCCCCGCGCAAAGCGCGGCTGGTAGCTGATCTCGTTAGAGGGATGCCCGTCGCGGTCGCTCTGGATGCACTCCGGGTGACCAATAAGAAGGCTTCTCCTCTTTTCTCGAAACTCATTCAGTCCGCCATGGCGAATGCAACTTCGACCTCGACTGTCGACATCGACCGTCTCGTTGTGCAAGAAGCCTATGTCAACGAAGGTGAGAAGTTGAAGCGTTACCTGCCCCGCGCGCAAGGTCGTGCGACACAGGTGAAGAAGCGTTCGTCACACATCATCGTTAAACTGGCTGAGATTTAAGGGAAGGGTAGGATCCGTGGGACAGAAAGTAAATCCAATTGGTTTTCGTACCGGTATCACACGCCCCTGGGCCTCGCGCTGGTATGCAAAAAATGATTACGCAAAATTCCTGCACGAAGACCTGCGCATTCGCGACTACATCATGAAGAAGTTCGACAGCGCCGGTGTATCGAAAGTAGAGATCGAGCGTGCAGCCGCTAACATGCGCGTGAACATCTTTTCGAGCCGCCCTGGTATCATCATCGGCAAGAAAGGTGCAGGCGCAGAGAGTCTGAAAGACGAACTGGTTAAGATCTGCAAACTTTCGTCGGGCGATCCCAATGTGAACGTCTACGAAATCCAAAAACCAGACGCCGATGCCAACCTTGCTGCTCAAAACATTAAGCAGCAGCTGGTTCGCCGGGTATCCTTCCGCCGCGCGATGAAAAAAGTGATCGCTTCCGCGATCAAAGCCGGCGCCAAAGGTATCAAGGTCAGCTGTTCGGGTCGTCTCGGTGGTGCGGATATGTCCCGGATCGAGAAATATCGCGAAGGTCGCGTTCCCCTCCATACCCTGCGTGCGGACATTGACTACGGCACAGCCGAAGCTTTGACCACCTATGGTTTGATCGGGATTAAGGTCTGGATCTACAAAGGCGACATTCTGACCGATCAATAAGCGGTCCGTAGCAGCAAGAGGAAAGTGCGATGCTATCTCCAAAGAAAATGAAATTCAGAAAGCAGCATAAAGGCCGCATCAAAGGTGAAGCCGAGCGCGGATCGAAGCTGTCTTTCGGTGACTTTGGCCTTCAGGCTCTGGAAGCAGGCAAAATCACTGCTCGCCAGATCGAAGCAGCCCGTATTGCGATGACACGCCACATCAAACGCGGTGGTCGCGTCTGGATCAATATCTTCCCTGATCATCCCGTAACCAAGAAACCTCTTGAGGTGCGGATGGGTAAGGGTAAAGGTAACGTGGAATTCTACGTTGCTTACATCAAACCCGGTCGGGTCCTCTACGAGATGGACGGTGTTACACCTGAAGTCGCAGCGCAAGCTTTGGAACTCGCAGGGTCGAAACTGCCGATCAGAACCAAACTGCTGACTAAATCGGAGGATCCCTGGTCATAATGGATTACTTTAAAATTACAGCCGATGAGCTGCGGTCGAAAGACAAAGGTGAATTGCAGAGTGCTGCAGGTGAAGTGCGAAAAAAGCTTGCTGAAATTCGTATGGACATCTATACAGCGCCAGCAGTGAATGTGAGCAAAGTGAAGAAGCTGCGCAAGACCCTTGCCCGTCTCCTCACTGTGCAAAACGAAAAAGCTCGTGCGAAAGCTTGAGGGGTAGTGAGCAATGTCTGAACAAAAAGAAAAGAAGTCCAAGCCAGTGTTCGGTGTTGTCACCTCTGACAAGATGCAGAAATCGCGCGTTGTCACTGTTGAGCACCTTGTGAAACATCCCCGTTACGGCAAATACATGAAACGCCGTACCAAACTGATGTTCCACGACGAAAAGAACGAAAGCCGAATCGGTGATTCCGTACTGATCATCCCTTCTCGGCCCCATAGCGCTCGTAAGCGCTTTGATCTCTTGAAAATCGTGCAAAAAGCGGGCGAGCTTGTCGCCGAGTAATGGCAGATAGATGCAAGACCAAAGGGCTTTAATATGATCCAGATGGAATCCGTACTACTCAGTGGTGACAACTCCGGGGCGAAAGTCCTGAAGTGTTTCAAAGTACTGGGCGGCAGTAAAAAGCGCTTCGCGACCGTAGGCGACACCATCGTCGTGTCCGTGAAAGAAGCTCTGCCCAATAGCAAAGTGAAAAAAGGTAGCGTTCATAAGGCTGTGATCGTGCGGACTGCAAAAGAAGTCCAACGTAAAGACGGCAGCACGATCAAGTTTGACGAGAACGCAGCGGTGCTGATCAAGGGTAAAGACAACGAGCCCGTTGGGACTCGTATCTTTGGACCGGTAGCGCGTGAAGTACGGCAAAAAGGTTTTGTCCGTATCGCGTCTCTGGCACCTGAAGTCCTCTAATCATCGACAGAAAATAAAGGTGTCCGTGATGGCTAACGTTCCTCGTCTACAAGACCAATACAACAAGATCCGTGAGCAGCTGGGGAAAGAGCTGGGATTGGAAAATCCTAACGAAATTCCACAGATCAAGAAAATCGTTGTCAACATCGGCCAAGGCGAAGCCGTTCAGAACCATAAGATTCTGGAAGGCGCTGTGGCAGACCTTGAGAAAATCACAGGTCAAAAAGCTGTGACAACCAAATCCAAGAAAGCGATCGCAGGCTTTAAGCTGCGTGCTGGCTTGCCCATCGGCTGTAGCGTGACCCTGCGTCGTCAGCGCATGTACGAGTTCCTTGACCGTCTTATCAACGTGTCAATCCCTCGTATCCGCGACTTCCGCGGTTTCTCGCCCAAGGCTTTTGATGGTCGCGGCAACTATACTCTCGGCGTGAAAGAGCAGATCATTTTCCCAGAGATCGAATACGATAAAGTCGATCGTATCCGCGGTCTGGGTATCACGATCGTGATGAGCGCCAAGAACGATATCGAAGCCAAGGCGCTGTTGGAAAAGTTCAACTTCCCCTTCAGAAAAAGCTAAGGAGCGACCATGGCTAAGAAATCAATGATCGAAAAAGCTAAGCGCACGCCGAAGTTCTCGACTCGCGCTTATACTCGATGCAACAAATGCGGTCGGCCAAAAGCCGTTTTCCGTAAGTTCGGGATCTGTCGTATCTGCTTCCGGCAAATGGCCTTGAATGGTCTGCTGGCCGGCGTGACAAAAGCATCCTGGTAACAGAGCAGTCGGAGAAGAGAGACGATGCAAGTTAATGATCCAATCGCAGACCTTTTGACACGAGTTCGGAACGCACAAAAAGCGGGTCATGAAGTCGTGAGCGTACCAGCCTCGAAGATGAAGATCGCCATCGCTCATATCCTGCGCGAAGAAGGCTTCGTACGTAATTACAAAGCCATTCGTGACAATAAGCAAGGCATTCTGAAGATTGCCCTCGCCTATTCGGAAGATGGCAAGCCTGGTATCCGTACAATCGAACGTCAGAGCACAGCTTCCCGTCGCCTTTACGTGACGGCTGACAAGCTTCCCTACGTGAAGAGCGGTTTCGGTGTCGGTATCCTTTCGACCTCGAAAGGTATCATGACCGATCGCGATGCTCGTAAGCTTAATATCGGTGGCGAGTATATCTGCTCCGTCTTTTAATAGAGGTTATATATGTCACGCATAGGTAAACAGCCGATCACGGTCCCAAGCGGGGTCGAGGTTAAAATAGAGGGCTCACTTATTAAAGTGAAAGGCCCCAAAGGCAAACTGGAAAGAGCCCTTCACCGTTCGATCAAGGTCGCTCAGGAAGGTTCTACGCTGAACGTTAGTCCAGTGGCTGACACCAAAGAAAACAAGAAATTCCATGGCCTTACCCGCACTCTGATCGCCAACATGATCGAAGGTTGCCAAAAGGGCTATGAAAGACGTCTGACTCTCGTCGGCGTAGGTTATCGCGGTGCGAAGCAGGGCAAAGGTTTGAACCTTTCTCTGGGTTACAGTCATCCTGTTTACTTCGAAGCTGTTGAAGGCGTCGATCTGAACGTTGACAAGAACACCACCATTATCGTCACCGGCGCCTCGAAAGAGAACGTTGGCGAGACAGCCGCGAAAATCCGCTCGTTGCGTCCACCTGAGCCGTACCACGGTAAAGGCGTCCGCTACGAAAGCGAGAAGATCGTCACCAAAGTTGGTAAATCTGGCGGTAAGAAATAACGGGGTAGGATTGCGTCATGGCAAGCACAAATTCGAAATATGCGCAGCGTAATAAGCGCAAGACCAGGATCCGTAAAAAGATCTTTGGAACGACTGAACGTCCCCGTCTGAGCGTATTCCGCTCGGCCCGGCACGTTTACGCTCAGGTGATCGATGACACTAAAGGCGTGACTCTGGCTCACGTTCACAGCTTCAAAAAAGGCAGCGAAGAGCGGGCTGACAAAGCTGTTTGTGCTGAACTTGGCAAAAAGCTGGCAGAAGCCTGCAAGGCCAAGAACATTACAAAAGTTGTGTTTGATAAAAACGGTTATGCTTATCACGGCCGGATCATGGCTTTGGCCGAAGGTGCCCGTGAAGGTGGCCTGGATTTCTAAGAGTCATGCTGGAGGCATAAGTCAGTGGCTAAAGAAATAGGAATTAAAGATAACAAGCGCGAAGACAGACGTGATCGTCAAGACAAGCGCGACCGTGACCAAGGTAACACTGCTGGTGAAGACAACCTGCAAGACAGAGTTGTGAACATCGCCCGCGTTGCCAAAGTTGTTAAAGGTGGTCGTCGCTTCAGCTTCTCGGCTCTGATCGTCGTCGGCGATAGCAAAGATAAAGTGGGCTTCGGTCTTGGCAAAGCCAACGAGGTTCCTGATGCGATTCGTAAGGGATCGGATCAAGCGAAGAAGAACATGATCACTGTTCGTAAGAACGGTGGAACGATTCCTTTCGAAGTCGTCGGCAAGTACGGCTCCGCTACGGTTCTGATGTATCCTGCCAAAAAAGGTAAGGGCATCATCGCTGGTGGTGCAGTGCGTATCATCGCAGAACTCGCAGGGATTCAGGACATCGTGTGTAAGGTCCATGGTACACGTAACCACCAGAACGTGGTTCGCGCTGTGATCAACGGCCTGCAGCAGCTGGAAAGCCTGGAAGAGTATGCGAAGAACCGCGGTAAGGAAGCCCATGAGGTTTACCAGGTTCGTCACGCGCAAGCACAAGCTTAATTTAACGCGCTAGGCGGAGTTCCCCTATGTCGAAGATTATTGTCAGACAAACCCGGAGCCTGATCGGCAACAACCCGAACAATCGCAAGGTCGTTCGCGCTCTCGGTCTGGGCCGGATTGGCAAAACGAAGGTCCATAAGGATAACAATTGCATCCGCGGGATGATCAACAAAGTCCGCCATCTCGTCGAGTACGAGTTGGTAAACGACTAAGGATGCTTAAGTGGAGTCTATCATGAAGTCGTTGGAAAATTTGCATCCAGCCCCCGGATCGAACAAGAACAAGAAGCGTCTTGGTCGCGGTCCTGGTAGCGGTAAAGGCGGCACTTCGGGTAAAGGCCATAAAGGTCAAAAAGCCCGTAAGAGCGGTAACGTCCGCGCCGGTTTCGAGGGTGGTCAAACCCCTATGTACCGTCGTCTGCCCAAACGCGGTTTTAAAAATCCTTCTCGGATTGAATACAATCCGATAAACTTGGATGCTCTAAACGCTTTTGACGCGGGTACCGTGGTAACCGCAGAGTTGTTGGCTCAAGGTGGATTGTTGCGCAAGCCTGATATGCCCGTTAAGCTCCTTGGTCGCGGCCAGCTGACCAAAGCCTTGACTATCAAGCTCCACAAAACAAGTGGCGCAGCAAAAGCAGCAGTGGAAAAGGCAGGCGGTAAAGTTGAGGAGATCTAATAGTGGGACAGCGGATATCATCTCTGCCTGAGGTGACACTCAATCATTTGACCAAGAAGATCCTGTTTACTCTGGGCTTCTTGGCTCTCTACCGGATTGGGGTGCACGTTCCGATCCCGGGGGTCAATTCGGAGGCTTTGGCTGAGTTTTTCAGAAGCCAAGGCGCCAACCTCTTTGGCATGTTTAACATGTTCTCAGGTGGTGCCCTCGAAAGGTTCAGTATTTTTGCCTTAGGCGTGATGCCCTATATCTCGGCCTCTATTATCGCTCAGCTTTTGACCGTTATTGTTCCCCACCTGGAGGCGCTTTCGAAAGAAGGCGAAGCCGGTCGTAAGAAAATCACTCAGTACACGCGTTACGGCACGATCGTGATCGCTCTGGTTCAGGGCTTCATGATCGCGCGGACGCTGTCGACTTCCTCGATGGGGACGGGCGCTTTTGTGACCGATCCCAGTACGAGTTGGGCTGTGCTGACAGCCATTTCCTTGACCGCTGGTACCGCCTTCGTTATGTGGTTGGGTGAGCAGATCACCGAGCGCGGCGTGGGTAACGGTATCTCGCTCATCATCTTCTGCGGTATCGTGGCCGGTTTGCCTAAGGTTATCGGTAACACGTTCGAGAAGTTCAACAGCTCCGAAATGGACCTTGCCCATATCGCTATCCTTCTGCTCATCGTGATTGCCGTCACCGCAGGTGTGGTCTTCATGGAACAGGGTGCGCGTCAGGTGCCGGTTCAGTACGCAAAACGTCAGGTTGGCAATCGGGTTTACGGCGGACAGACTTCGCATCTGCCCATTCGTATCAACACCGCAGGTGTGATTCCTCCGATCTTTGCCAGCTCGCTTCTGCAGATTCCTGTGACGGTGGCTCAGTTCGCCAAAACCGGTCTTTTTGCAAGCGTCGTGGGAACGGTTTTGATCCCAGGCGGGTGGCTCTACAATGTGCTGTACCTGTCGATGATCATCTTCTTCTCATTCTTCTACACGTCGATTCAGTTCAAGCCCGACGATATCGCGGAAAACCTGAAGAAGCATGGTGGCTTCATTCCTGGTATCCGTCCTGGTGCTCGAACCTCGGAATATTTGGGTAAGATTATCAATCGTCTGACCCTGACCGGTGCTCTTTATCTGAGTGCGATCTGTTTGATCCCCTCATTGATCACCGATAGTTTCAACGTTCAGTTCTACTTCGGTGGAACCAGCCTTCTGATTATCGTAGGTGTGGCGTTGGAAACATTTAGACAGATTGACGCGCACCGCCAGTCTCTCCGTTACGAGGCGTTCATGAAGAACACAAGTATCAGGAGCAGAGGAGGCCGGCGTTGATAGTCATCCTTACGGGCGCCCCAGGCGCAGGCAAGGGAACTCAAGCTGACCTTCTCGCCGAGCGGGAAGGTTTTAAGAAGATATCCACCGGCGATGCCCTCCGTAAGCAAATCAGGGAAGGCACCGAGATCGGCAACAAGGCCAAGTCCATTATGGCCGAAGGCAAGCTGGTCCCCGATGATGTCCTTCTTGGCATCCTGAAGGCGGAGCTGGACGCAGCGCGCGGTTTTCCCATCCTTTTGGATGGTTATCCTCGCAACGTGGCGCAAGCGAAGGCCCTTCAGGAGTTGGTCGGTAAAGAAGGCGTACGCGGCGCGGTTCATCTTGAAGTCGATCCTAATGCGTTGGTTCAGCGTATTAGTGGCCGTAGGACCTGTGTCAACTGTGGTGCGAGCTACCACGTGACCACAAGCCCTCCTAAAAAGGATGGCATCTGTGATCGCTGTGGATCAGGTGTTATACAGCGCCCTGATGACACAGAAGAGAAGGTGAAGGTCCGTCTGGGTGTTTACGAGAGTGAAACCCGTCCGGTTCTTGATTTTTACAAGAACCTTGGCCTCTACCATCGTGTTGACGGCAACGGAACGACGGAAAGTGTGTATAAGGCTCTCGCTGCTCAGCTTCGTTCGCTCGCCTGAGCGAAGCAGTTGTGGGTTCTGGGAATCAGCGGTTTTCACTTGCTGAACCAGGGGCAAGTGTGTAAAGTTTCGCATCTGTCAACCCTGGGCGGGCATTCAGGCGTAAATCCGAGGAAGGCTATATGGCCAAGGAAGATGTTATCGAGGTCGAAGGGGTTGTGAAAGAGCCACTCCCCAATGCGATGTTCAAGGTTGAACTCGAAAACGGCCATGAAGTTCTGGCTCATATTAGCGGCAAAATGCGTATGCACTTCATTCGCATCCTGCCCGGTGACAAGGTCAAACTGGAGATCTCTCCGTATGATCTGGGTCGTGGAAGAATAGTTTACCGCGCAAAGTAAAAGAATAGGGCGGGCACAGCGAAGGATGACGACGCAAATCGTGCCCTAGTCATACGAGAGGGTTCTTGATGAAAGTTAGAGCAAGTGTGAAGCCTATCTGTGATAAGTGCAAGGTCGTTCGTCGTAGTGGCGTGCTGCGCGTGATCTGTGAAGTCAAAAAGCATAAACAGAGACAGGGCTAAGGAGTTAGGGAATGGCACGTATTGCTGGTGTTGACCTTCCTGGTCAAAAAAGAGTTGATATTGCACTGACGAGCATCTACGGCATCGGCCGTCGTTCCGCTGTCGTCATCGCGGAAAAAGCTGGTATCCCTGCGACCAAGAAAGCTGCTGAACTCAGCGCTGAAGAGGTCAACTCCATCCGTAAAGTGATCGACGGTGAAGGCATTCTGGTTGAGGGTGACCTCCGCCGTGAAGTTTCGCTGAATATTAAGCGCCTCATCGACTTGGGCAATTACCGCGGTCTGCGTCATCGTAAAGGCCTTCCTGTTCGCGGTCAGCGTACAAAGACCAACGCGCGTACGCGTAAAGGTCCTCGTAAGACGATTGCTAACAAGAAGAAGTAACCGCGTTAAAAGGAATAGGTTGATATGGCAAAGGCTACTGTCGTTAAAAAGCGCAAGACGAAAAAGAACGTCCCTATGGGGGTCGCTCATATTCAAGCCACCTTTAACAATACTATCGTTACAATCACCGACCTTAACGGTGAAGTGGTGGCTTGGTCGACAGCTGGTGCCAAAGGCTTCAAGGGTTCGCGTAAAAGCACTCCCTTCGCAGCTCAGGTTGCAGCTGAAGAATGTGCCCGCAAAGCCATGGACGCCGGAATGCGTTCCATCTCGGTTTTGGTCAAGGGTCCAGGCTCGGGTCGTGAAAGCGCCGTTCGCGCTTTGTCGGCTGTCGGCCTGAAGGTCAACTTGCTGAAAGATATTACTCCGGTTCCGCATAATGGTTGCAGACCGCCAAAGCGGCGTAGGGTCTGATACGGGGCTGGATGGTCCAAGTCAGCGGCCTGATTTCGAGAAGGCCGTGATATTTCTAGACCAGCAGAAAAATGCTGGTAGAATGACAGTACTGGGCCATCAAAACAGCCGCGTTCATGGGTCGATTTCCGACGATCTCCTCTCATGAAGTCAGGTCTTATTCATCATTAACGGAATCAAGACGGAGAAGCGTTCATGCATCGCAATTGGCAAGACTTGATCACTCCTAATAACGTAGAAATTGCCGCCTTGACCGATACCTATGGCAAGTTTATTGCGAAGCCGCTCGAGCGCGGTTATGGTATCACGCTTGGTAACTCGCTGCGACGCGTGCTTCTCTCAAGCATCAATGGTGCGGCTATCGTTGCCGTCCGTATCGAAGGCGTCGATCACGAGCTGAGTACGATCACGGGCGTCAAGGAAGACGTGACAGATATTATATTGAACCTGAAGCAGGTCAATATTCGTTATTTGGGCGAAAACGACGCCCGCATTACGCTGAAATCCAAAGGCGATGGCGTTCTGCGCGCTGGTGATATTCAAGCCAGCAGCGACGTGGAAATCCTGAACCCTGAGCAGCATATTGCAACAGTCGGTGAAGACGGTTCCTTGTCGATGGAAATGATCGTGCGCCACGGCCGCGGTTATGTCTCGGCTGATGCCAACCGTACGGAATCGATCCCTACGGGTTATATTGTGACTGACTCGATCTTCGCTCCCGTTCGCCGCGTTGCCTACAACGTTTCGAACGCTCGCGTGGGTCAGATGACTGACTACGATAAACTCACGCTGGAAGTTTGGACCAATGCTGCCGTTCGGCCGGATGATGCACTGGCTTACGCTGCAAAGATTCTGAAAGAACAGCTGACGATCTTCATCAACTTTGATGAATCGGAAGAAGTGGAAGCTCGCGGTTCGGAAGAAACCATTGAAGCTCGTCCTCAATTGAACGAAAACCTGTTCAAGACGGTCGACTCGCTGGAACTGTCGGTGCGCGCTGCCAACTGTCTGGAAAACGCCAATATCAAGTATATCGGCGAGCTGGTAACGAAGACAGAGGCTGAGATGCTGAAAACCAAAAACTTTGGTCGTAAGTCGCTCAACGAGATCAAGGACATCCTGGCTGAAATGGGCCTGTCCCTTGGTATGAAGATCGACGGATTTGATCCTTCGATGCTGAGACAAAAAGAAAGCGAAAGCAATTAAAGGTTAAGAGGCTAGTTATGAGACACAAGCACGGCTATCGGAAACTCGGTCGCGATTCAGATCACCGTAGAGCACTTTTGCGGAACCTGGCCACGTCGTTGATCACCCATGAGCGTATTACAACGACTTTGCCAAAAGCCAAAGAACTGCGCCGCGTCGTTGAGAAAATGGTGACTTTGGGTAAGAAGGGCAGCTTGCACCACCGCCGTCAGGCCGGTGCCTACCTCTTCGAAAAAGAAGCTGTTGTGAAAGTCTTCGGCGACCTCGCTACCCGCTTTAAAGACCGCCAAGGCGGTTATGTGCGCATCCTGAAGCGCGGCCTTCGCGTTGGCGACGGCGCTCAGATGGCCCTGATTGAGTTCGTGGACTTCGCCCCTAAAGCGAAAACCGAAGCTCAGTAAGCAAAAGACCCGCCCTTCCCGGCGGGTTTTTTTTCGCCCAAATTCCGACAGCTCACCTGATTGGCCCAGCCTGTGGTAGAATATGCCATATGTACTGGGAGGTGGCCTATGATGTCCTTTCGCAAGCCAGGTCTGTCTTCAACCGTTCTGCTGCTCGCACTTTCAAGCATTTCCTGTCAGAAAATCCAGGGCCTCAAAGATGATATCGACATCAGAAGTTTCTCACGGACCGGAGGCACGGTCTTCGGCGAACCGTTTCAGGTCACGACCAAGCAGCTGCATTTTGATACCGGGGATCTTTTTGGAAAAGATGTGATCCTGGAAGGTGATATCCTGGAGCGGGGCGAGTCAAGCACCCACCTTGTGATGTCTGATCCCGACGGTCGCATCCTGGTGGTTCTGACTTCGGTGGATGAATCCTATCAGATTCTCGGTGAACCTTCGGTCAATCGCGTGAAAATACTGGGACGCCTGGAACGCGGAAAGAAGGGACTCCCATATCTGCTTGCGAAGGCAGTGAGGCCGGGAGTAAAGTCGTCGCAGTAGAGTGGTAGCGACGAAGGCGGAACATGACTTTATTTTTCTACGTGCTGCGGGACTTCATAAAATACGTTGTAGGGACCTTGCTGCTCTGCGTCTTTTTGTTTTTACTGTTCGACTTCATCCATAAGACCACGCGCTACATTCCCCGCTATAACCCGGAAACCGGGCTTTTGATCAAATATTATATTTATTTTCTGCCGAGCCTGATTATTCAGGCTCTGCCGATCGCTTCGCTTCTGGCTTCGGTGATTACGATGGTTCTTCTGAGTCGAACCAACGAAATCACCGCAATGCGGGCTGCCGGCATGGGCCCTTTGCGCGTGGGCCTTCCCATCGTCATCGGTGGACTGGGGCTTTGCGTCGTGGCCGTTTTTCTGGGCGAATATATCCTGCCCCGTTGGGCAGAGCGGATGCATTATGTTCAGGAAGTCCAAATCGAACGTGGGTCGGAAACTCAGATAGCCGAAGGCGCGCGCTGGGTGAAAGATGAGAACGTTCTTTATAATTTCCGTGATTACGATCCCATCACCAATGTGATGACCGGCGTGCGTGTGATCGAGACCGGCGATAACTTTCGACCGAAAAAAAGCCTGGAAGCCCGCCTTGCCACCTATCGCCCGGAAAGCACCGACTGGCTCCTGGAGGATGTTAAAATCCTATATTTCTGGCCCAAGGGCACGCTGTCCTATACCGAGCGGAAGGACGTCATGCCGGTCAGCATTCCCGTCGAGCCGGTGAAGCTTAAAAAAGAGCGTCGCTATCCTAACGAACTTTCTTCCGCCGAACTCATGGACACCATTCGTAAAGGGGCCGCATCAGGCGTTGATATCCTATCGTATCGCGTGGAGCTCCACACCAAGCTGGCCTTTCACCTTGCGCCTTTTGTGGTGTGTTTGATTGGTCTTCGCTTTGGTTATCGCTCCGAGCGAACCATGGAAACGGCGCGCGGTGTTCTGCTCGCTGTGGCCGTGGGAATGAGCTACTGGTTCTTTCTGAATGCCGCCAGAGCCCTGGCCAAGCGTGGGGTTCTGCCGCCCATACCCGCGGCCTGGTCTGCCGATGTCATCCTTCTTGCCTATTCACTGATTAATATTTGGAACCTGCAGCGCAAACGGATATGAAAACCGTGCGATTCGCTTTATCATCGGCGGCCACGAGGCCCTGATCGGTCAGCTCCCGCATGTAGCGGCGCAGAGTGCTGGCAGGAATTCGCGTCATTTCCCTTAGGCCTTCGATGGACCTTGGACCCTGCTGCAAGGCCCGAAGTATCTCTTGCCGACGCTCAAGCTGCAGGTTGGCGGGCATCGGCTCGAAAATCAGAGCCTCCAGATTCAAATGAAGTGTGCCGTGCGACTGCATCACGAGCGGGGCCATGATAAAGCGAAATTGATAGCGCAGACGTGAGACGGCATTGCGAAGTTTCTGCTTCCAGCCTTCCAGCGACGCTGTCTGACGCCACACCAGATCCTGAACATCCTGTGTGGGAAGGGTTTTCTGTGGATGCCGCAGAATCTGCTGCAAAAGACGATTCAAGACCGGATAATGGCCCAGATCAACCTTGTAAACATCGTTGATCATATAAATGCTGTGACCAAGACTCTTCAGACTCGGCGCGAAAAAATAGCGCAAAAGCCGGAGGCTGACAGCGGCCAGTTCCGGAGGTACATGCCTGGGCATACGTCCGCGGGCATGAGCCAGCCACAGGCTGACTATGCGTCGCCGCAGACGGTCCTGCGATAGACGCCGCGCGCGCCGCAGGATTTGAATGCAGTCCTGAAATTCCCCCTGCCGATACTGATGCGCGGCCTGCAGAAGCGCCCCAAAACTCTGCAGTTCGTTATAGGGCATGCTCTGCAAAAGCCTGAGTTCCTGGAACCAAAAATCCATAAGCTCGGGCTCACGACGCAGCGGATGATGATGCAGGATATGCCCCAGGAGCCTTGAACGCGCGCAGGCCGCAAGAAGGCCGTTACCCAGCCTTTCCTGTTGAAACAGCACCTTTTTTAAACCGGGAATGCTTTGTTCCCGCGAAGCCTTTTGAATTTTGGCAATGCCTTCCATGCAGTGCGTAAGCCAAAGCATTTCTGGAACATGATGAAAGAGCGGCGGTTCGGGAACACCGGAATCGGGCAGCTGACTTCGCCACAAAGCAGCGCCCAGTCCCTGTTCCGGGTTTAAGAGATAGGTCGCCACGGCCACCAGCTGGGATTGATCCTCGCTATGAGCAAGCTCATCCAGTGTTTTGCGAAGCTGGTTCTGCAGACGAATCTGATCGAACCAGCGCGCTGAAATACTGGCTATATAAAGGTGGAAGGCCAGCCCATAAACCTCTGCCAAGGGCGTTCCCAGCCAATGAAAGCCTTGACTGCGAAGAAGTCCTATGACCGTGTCATTGTCAAGCTTGCCATTCAGATAACTTACAATAGTGGCTTTCAGTTCGGTTAAACGCTGCCATTCACTCACAGCTCCCGTGCTAGGAAAACAGGCATAGAGCTCCCAGGCCTCGTCCAGCTGCTGCAGGGATGCCAGCCGATCCGCCGCGCGGACCCAGGCCACCTGCATCAGCAGATCCTCGGGAAAGCAGAGGGCCTTCTTCAGATCGTCGGCCACGCGATTCAAATCTTTCCCTGTCTGCAGGCTGAGAGCACGAAAGGCAAGATGCTCCCACTCATCCTTGAATACCCGCTGCCTGAGTCGCATCATACTCCGCTGCCAACCCTCGTAATCCTTGCAGCGTTCACGCGCGTAGCATACGAGCATTTCCTCGCGCGTTGTGAAGCGTTCTGTCTGCTGATCCGCCCAGCGGACGAGGCCACAAAAATCCCAATTGCGCAGTCGAGCTTCAATCTGCTCAAGGCGAGTCCTGTCAGCAAAGGCGGGGCGACGGTCCACACGATAAGGCGCCAAAATTTGGTGGCTCCATAATGTAAATTGCTTAAATAATTGATTTTTATACTGTTTGGAAATGGCTTCTGGATTGTTCGCTCCATCCTAGCGCTTTTCCGCGTGGAAGGCCAATTTACAACTCTTATTGCGCGGG
This sequence comes from Oligoflexus sp., assembly GCF_035712445.1. Lineage (NCBI taxonomy): Bacteria > Pseudomonadati > Bdellovibrionota > Oligoflexia > Oligoflexales > Oligoflexaceae > Oligoflexus > Oligoflexus sp. Next base: position 46,543 of record NZ_DASTAT010000093.1, read on the forward strand.
CTTGGAGGTGCAGAAATAGGTCAAAAGAGTTGACTTTCCTGGGGGGACCTGTTAAACGTCGTTCGTTAGATTGTACGCCGTGAACCCAGGCAATACTCCACGCGAGTGACGGGGGGTTCAGCGTACTGCTTCTGCACGTCAGCTCGCAAGTACCAGCGGGCGATCGGCCCTCATGTTGACCCAAATCAATCATGGTTTATATGAATGCCTTGCTCACTGTGATGGTGCGTGCTGGGCTTTTTTATTTGTGGTGTTTGAACTATGAATCGCCAGCAATACGACAAGATTATCGACCTTATTAACCCGAAGGTTGCTCCGCTCGGCTATGAATGTGTCGAGGTTGAGTGGGATGGGACTGAGGAAACGCTTCGCGTCTACATTGACAGGCCGGAAGGCATCAAAATGGAAGACTGCCTGCGCGTCAACGATCTCTTGATCGAATCCAATGAACTCGACGCATTGGTTCCTGGCGATTATCGCCTGGAAATCAGTTCCCCCGGAATTGAACGCCCGCTCCGTACCCGTGAACATTTTTCGCGAGTGATCGGCCAAAAAATAAAGGTGCGTTTGAACGAAAGAACGCAGAACAGAATGGAAGGTGCAGGGAAGCTTCTTGGAATAGACCAGGATGATATCGTATCCTTAGAGTTGCCGGCAGGTGTCTGGAACTTTCCATTCCAAGCGATTCGCAAGGCCAATGTTGTGTTCGAGTGGTGAAAAACACTGAGCATGATGTTGGAACTACGGATCTTTTTTAACTTTTTTGACAACTTCTTGAGAAGGAACGACCGACGATGACTCTAATCGATAGTTCAGAATTAGAATCCGAGCTCCGCAAAGTCATTTCCGGCGTCAGCCGCGACAAAAATCTGGACAAAGCAGTGATCATCGACGCTCTCCAGCAGGCCGTTGTGCATGCCGCACGCCGGACTTTGGGTGCGACGGCCGACCTTGAAGCTCATTATAACGAAGAAACCGACGAAATCGAACTCTACCAGTTCCGTACTGTCGTCGATGATGACGACGTCGCCAACGAGAGTTTGGAAATCGCTTTGTCAGACGCACGGAAACTCGATTCTGAAACCGTCCTGGGTGACGCGATCGGTATTAAAATCGACACCACCAAATTCGGTCGTATCGCAGCGCAGTCGGCGAAACAAATTATCGTACAAAAAGTGCGTGACGCAGAGCGTGCGCAGGTTTTTGATGAATTCAAGGATCGCGTGGGTGAAATCCTCAGCGGTTATGTTCGTCGCTTCGAACGCAACGACATCATCGTGGACCTCGGCCGTACTGAAGCCGTGATTCCCTATAAAGAGCAGGTCCCAACGGAAAAATTCCGCGTGAAAGACCGGATCCAGGCCTATGTGGTCGACGTCAAGCGTTCGAGCCGCGGTCCTCAGATCATCATGTCTCGCGCCCATCCCGGATTTTTGGTGGCTCTCTTCAGTCAGCATGTGACCGAAATCTATGACGGTATCGTGACGATTGAGAGCGCGGCTCGTGATCCTGGCTATCGCTCCAAAATCGCTGTTTATTCCCGTGATTCAGCCGTCGACCCGGTCGGCGCCTGCGTGGGTATGAAGGGTTCGCGCGTTCAAGCCGTTGTGAATGAAATCAACGGTGAGAAGATCGACATCGTGCCCTACGACCATGACCCGGCCCGCCTTGTGTGTAATGCCCTGGCCCCGGCCGTTGTCAGCAAAGTGATCGTGGACGAAGAAAATCACAGCATGGAAGTGATCGTTGCGGACGACCAGCTTTCGCTGGCCATCGGTAAGCGCGGTCAAAACGTACGCCTTGCCGCGCAACTCACCGGCTGGCGCCTCGACATTAAGAGCGAGTCGTCGATCGAAGAGAAGATGGCAGGTGCCAAGTCGAATCTTGTACGGATCGAAGGCCTCGATGACATGATGGCGGATCTCCTCCTTCAGGAAGGCTTTACGACGCCTGCTGAAGTAGCGCAGATGTCGCCACGGACTTTGAACCGTCTTTTGAATATGGATCAAGAACAGGCTCTTGAACTGATTGAACGGGCCAAGCGTGTTGCCAGCAGTACGCCGACACCCAGTCGTCCTGAGCCTAAAAAGCTGGTTCAGGTGGACGATGTCCTGGCAAATTCCTCTGCGTCCCCCGTTACACTTGACAATAAGGCCGAAGACTCTCAAATTAGCGAGCGTGTGAAGGTCTTTTTGGAACTGTCCGGGGTCGGTGAGGCAAGTGCACATGCACTGGCCGAAGGTGGCTACGTCACAATAGGTGACATCGTGGCGGACTCCGTTGAGGAAGTAGCTCAAAAAACGGGATTGTCGATAGGCGTCGCACGCACCATCCAGATGGCTGCCGACCGCTACCTTCAGTCCGAATAAGCAAAGCGAAGGGAAAGCGGTTTAAAAAACGAAACCACTTTTCCCTTTCCATTTGCCATCAATATACTGATTGAATGCTAATGAGATACCTTGGGGGACTCAGAGCGAATGTCCAAAATTCGTGTATACGAATTAGCCCGCGAGCTAAAGATCGAAAGTAAGTTGCTTGTCAACAAGCTGAAGGATATCGGAATCGAGGTCTCCAGCCATCAAAGCACTTTGACAGCTGATCAGATCGTCCGAATCAAACGCGAGTTGAGCGGTGGAGGAGCTGACAAAGCTCCTAAAACAAGCCCTTCTGTTATTCGCCGCCGCAAAGGTCCTGGTGAAGACAGTCAAGCAGCTGCGTCCTCGGACGACGTCGATCATGAGGTGGCGGCTCAAAGCTCTGAAGCCACCTCTTACGAAGAACCAGAAGAAGAAGTCGCTCCTGCTGTTGCTGCTGCGCCTGCGCCTATGCCGGAACCTGAAGAGGAAGTGGCACCGCCTGCTCCAGCCCCCATGCTGGCGCAAGAGGCTGCTCCTGCTGAAGCTGAACCTGAAGTCAGTGAGCCTGAACCTATTCAAACAGCTCCTCAAATCGAACAACCTGCAGCCAGCGCCGCTCCGGCGACTCCCGCTGTTGAAGAGGCTCCCAAACAGGAGGAGCCAGAAACCCCAAGCCCGCGGATGGATGTCCGGCCTCCGGCCCCGACTCCTGCCCCCGTGCGTCAAGAGGCGCGTGCACCCAGCTCTGCGCCTGTCAGCGAAGGACGACCCATGCAGCGCGCCCCAGAGAGTACGACTTCCAACCCTGAAACGGCGAAAATTGTCAGACGTGAGGCGCCACCAGCGCCAGCGCCGGCACCAGCGTCGTCCGCAAGACCGGGTGGTGCGACGATCGTTCGTCGAGCTCCGCCTCCTGAGGAAGAGCAACCGAGACCACGCTCGGCTTCAACAGCCCGCATTATGCCTGTCGGCCGCGGACCAGCTCCTCGGATCGGTGGTGGCGAAGGCGGTGGAAGCGGTGGGAGCGGTATCACCATCGGTCCTCGTATCGGTCAGCGACCGATGGGACAGATCGCCAAAGGGCCCAGTTTGGATTTGCCAGAAGACGGCGGCCTTGGAATTGGGACCAAGACTTGGCGGGATGATGGTTCCAAATCGAAAGAAAAAGATAAAAAACGCTCCTTTGCAAACGTCGAAGGACCGGAAGAAAACGTTCTGAAGAAAGCGCAGAAAGCCAAGCGCGATCAGCTCAACCTCAGAGCTTTGCTCAACCAGGCTGAACCCTTGGATGAGGAAGGCGAAGACATTGAGATTTTGCCGGAAGCTCCGGTCGTTGAAGAAAAGAAGAAAATGATCTACACGCCTCAGTCTTCCGGTCGTCGGAAGGATCTGAAGCGTCGTAAGGATCTGAAAAAGACTCAGCTCACGACACCTCGCGCGTCTTACCGCGTTGTGAAAATGGGTAACGAGATCACGGTCGCCGAGCTGGCCAAGCAACTGTCGGTAAAAGCTGCAGAACTCATTAAAAAGCTGATGTCGCAAGGCATCATGGCAACGATGAACCAGCCGCTCGACTTTGATACGGCCACTCTTTTGGCCTCGGAATATCACTTCGAAGTGAAATCCAACGTGGTGTCGATCGAAGATATTCTGTCGGATAAGAAAAAGGCTCAGGATGATGCAGCCCTGGAAGAGCGTCCGCCGATCGTGACCATCATGGGTCACGTCGACCACGGTAAAACCTCGATCCTGGATGCGATCCGTAAAGCCAAGGTTGCCGCGGGCGAAGCCGGCGGTATCACCCAGCACATCGGTGCTTATACAGTCGAAAAAGACGGTCGCAAGATCGCCTTCCTGGATACCCCGGGTCACGAAGCCTTCTCGGCTATGCGTTCCCGTGGTGCGAAAGTAACCGATATCGTGGTTCTGGTTGTAGCGGCCGACGACGGCGTCATGCCCCAGACCATCGAAGCCATCTCGCATGCTCGTGCGGCGAATGTGCCGATCATTGTTGCCATCAACAAGATCGACAAGCCGAACAAGAACCTCGATCGCGTCTATCGCGAACTCGCGGATCAGGGCATCCAGTCGGAAGAGTGGGGCGGTGAGACACAGTATGTGAAAGTCTCGGCTCTGCAGGGTATCGGCATTGATGACCTCCTGGATGCGATTGTCCTTCAGGCGGAAGTCCTCGAACTCAAATCGCCGATCGACGTCCCAGCTTCGGGTGTTGTGGTGGAAGCCCACCTCGACAAGGGTCGCGGTCCTGTTGCGACGATGATGATTCAAAAAGGTATGGTTCGTGTCGGTGACTATATTGTGGCTGGTACCACACTGGGGCGCGTCCGCGCCATGCACGATCACACAGGCAAGCGCCTGAAAGAAGCCGGTCCTTCGACTCCTGTCGAGATCGTCGGTCTTTCCGAAGTGCCCATGGCCGGTGATCAGTTCGATATCGTGGAAGATGAAAAAACAGCCAAGGATGTTGCCAGCTGGCGTCGTGATCAGGAGATGAATAAATCGCAGAGCCGTTCTTCGGCTGCGACTCTGGATCAGTTGCTCGCGAAAGCCAAGGTCGCCGATGCTTTGGAAGTGCCAGTCATTATTAAAGCTGACACCATGGGTTCGGTGGAAGCGATTGCTGAAGCGGTGATGAAACTCAACACCGATCGCGTTCGCAACCGTATCGTTCACAAGGCTGTGGGCGGTATCAATGAATCGGACATGTCTTTGGCCGCCACCTCGGGCGCTGTGATTATCGGCTTCAACGTACGGGCCGCTCGCGGTCTCGACGATACGGCTGAAAAACAAGGCGTTCTGATCAAGTACTTCAGCATCATCTACGATATCGTCGATGTTCTGAAGTCGATCATGGCTGGTAAGCTGCCTCCGGTGCAGAAAGAGGTCATCCTCGGTCACGCCGAAGTCCGCGCGACGATCAAGGTTCCGAAAATCGGCCTGATCGCTGGTACTTCGATCCTTGATGGTAAAGTCACCAGAAACTCGCTCTTGCGCCTCGTCCGTAACGATGTGGTCATTTACAGCGGTAAGATCGGTTCGCTCCGCCGCTTTAAAGATGACGTCAAAGAAGTTGTGCAAGGTTACGAGTGCGGTATCGGTATCGAAGGCTACTCCGACATTCGCGAAGGCGATGTGATCGAGGCCTTCATTATCGAAGAACACGCACCCGCGCTGTAATAGAAAAACACGTTTATGGAACCCCTGATTCATCAGGGGACAAGGGCTCAGGACGGCCGCCACTAAATGGCTGTTTTTGAGCCTTTTTTGTTAAGGATAGAAGTTATGAGTCTAAGAACAGAACGCATGGCCGATGAAATCAGGGATATCCTGGCTGCCAACTTCCAAGGCGGTCGGATGAACGATCCCCGTCTGGAATTTGTGACCATCACCGCGGTGAAGATCTCGCCGGATCTGCAGGTGGCCACCGTTTATTTCCGCACCTACGATAGCAGTGCGCCCGAGCGGGCCCAGAAGGGTCTGGAATCGGCGACGAACTATCTGCGCAAGCAACTGAAGGTCCTCGATATCCGCCGGGTTCCTGAGCTTCGCTTCATCTATGACAGCACCCTTGAATCAGCTGAACGCATTGAAGGGATATTGCACAAGATCCACGAGGAAGAATGAAGCTGGAGCCGCGCGTGAATCGTCCCCAAGTTCAAGTCCGCAAGATCGTTCCGATTGATGGTCTCCTGCTGGTGTATAAGCCGGCAGGCATGACCTCGAAGGATGTGACCCGTTGGTTTCAGCAGCGCATCGGCAAGGTGAAGATGGGCCACGTCGGGACCCTCGATCCTTTGGCGGAAGGCCTTCTGCCGCTCCTTTTCGGCAAAGCCACACGCATCCAGGACTTCCTCCTCGCCGGGACCAAAGCCTACGAATTTGATGTGGGTTTTGGTGTCGCCACCGATACCCTTGATGCTGATGGACAAGTCGTGGCGCATGCTCCCAAGGAGCATATTACCGAAGAGCAGTTGCATAAGATCTGCGAATCCATGGTCGGCGACTTCATGCAGGTGCCGCCGATGTATTCCGCGATCAAATTCCAGGGCAAACCCCTTTATGAATATGCGCGCCAGGGTAAGGCCGATCAGGTGCCTTTGCAGCTTTTGCGCAAGATCATTCAGATAGAAGAGCTTCAGTGTCTTCGCTTTGTTGATGGCGTGGGAACCTTCCGAATTCGTTGCTCAAAAGGCACTTACGTAAGGGTCGTGGCCAGCCAGATCGCAGAACAGGCGGGCTCTTTAGGGACTATCACCCGCCTTCTGCGACTCGGCAGCGGTGATCTTTCCTGTGACAAAGCTTTTAAGCTGGACGAGCTCGAAAATAATCTGGAGAATCTGAACCAGTTTATCATCCCTATACAGGACATCAACCTGGCAATCCCGAGCTGGCGTGCTCTGGACACCGCGCTGGTCGAGCGTTTGAAGATGGGGCAGGAAATGCACGTGGAAATGAAGGCCTTTGAAGGCGGGCTCACCCATGATGGCGTGCGGCGCGCAACAATTAGATCGCTTGACCACGTGATTTTAATTGATAACAATGGAAAGTCTTTCGGAATAGGTAGCGCTCAGGTGCTCAATACGGGGCGCATAGCGGTTAGAATGAAGAGAGGACTCGCATGAGCTCACAACTCAAGAATTATCTTTTTACGTCGGAATCTGTCAGCGAAGGTCATCCGGACAAAGTCTGTGACCAAATTAGTGATGCAATCCTGGACGCTTTGCTGGCTCAGGACAAATATTCCCGCGTGGCCTGCGAGTCCTTGGTGAAGACCGGCCTCGTTGTTATCGCTGGTGAAATCACGACCAAAGCCGTCGTCGATTACGCTAAAATCGCCCGCGAAACGATTGACGAAATCGGTTACAACCATGGCGCCCTCGGCTTTGATGCCAAGAGCTGCGGCGTGATCCTTTCGATCGAACAGCAGTCGCCCGACATCTCGATGGGCGTGACTGAGGGTGAAGGCCTGCACGCCGAGCAGGGCGCAGGCGACCAGGGTATGATGTTCGGTTATGCTGTGAACGAGACAGCCGAATTCATGCCGGCGACCATCAGCTATGCGCACCAGCTGCTGTCGAACCTTTCCAAGCACCGCCGTAATAAAACCGTTCCGTTCCTGCGTCCGGACGCCAAGTCCCAGGTGACCGCAGAATACCGTGACGGCAAGCTTTCCCGTATTGATGCTGTTGTGGTTTCGACCCAGCATTCCCCTGAAGTCGCGCACAAGGACCTCGAAGCCTTTGTGATCGAGGAAGTGGTGAAGAAAACCATTCCTGCTCACATGCTCGATTCCAAAACCAAATATCATATCAACCCCACGGGCCGCTTTGTTATCGGCGGACCCCAGGGTGACTGCGGTCTGACCGGCCGTAAGATCATCGTTGATAGCTACGGCGGACACGGCGCGCACGGCGGTGGTGCTTTCTCGGGCAAGGACCCCACGAAAGTCGACCGTTCGGCTGCTTATATGGGCCGTTATATCGCAAAAAATATCGTCGCTGCTGGCGCCGCTGACCAGTGTCTGGTTCAGCTGGCTTATGCGATCGGCGTCGCGGAACCTGTCAGCGTTTTTGTGAACACCTACGGCACAGGCAAAGTTTCTGAAGAGAAGCTGGCCAACGTGATCCGCGAAGTGTTCCGCTTGACCCCACGCGGAATCACCGAGAGCCTCGACCTTCTGCGTCCTATCTACAAGAAAACCGCTTCCTATGGCCACTTTGGTCGCGACATCTTCCCCTGGGAACGTCTCGACAAAGTCGACGCCATCAAAGCCTGCTTGAAATAGAGCCCGGACAGGCCCTGCAGAAGCAGGGCCTTTTCGTATCCTCTTTACGATTCCCAAGCGCCCTACCGCCAGTTATAGTGGTGGGTATGAAGCAAAAATTTCAGCGTCAAAAGCAAAGGCTCATCCTGATCAACAGGGACTTTCAGTTCCGTTATACAGGTGCGGCTGTATTGGTAGGTCTTCTCTCCACAGGTCTGACCACGAGTGTGATCCTCTATCCGCTCTTTCAATTCGAAATCCTCCGCATTCCGCGCTTCCTTCCCTGGCCTATCCTGGGTGTGATGGCGATGGCTGCACTTTTGAATATTCTCCTGGTCGGATTTATGGGAATTTTGATAACGCATCGGCTGGCCGGACCCATGTATTCGTTGGTCAGGCAGTTTCGTCGCGTCGAGGAAGGCCGTTGGTACGGCCAGATGAAAATTCGCGACGGTGATGACATGCGTTATGTCGTGCGGAATTTCAACGCCATGGTGGATGCCATCAACAAGCAGACCCAGATGGATTTTGAAAAGCTGCGCCATGTCCGGGAGCTTTTGGTTTCGACGGGAATGAATGAGAGTGAGCGGATCGCCAAGGCCCTGCTTGAACTCAAATCCGTTGATGAAAAAATGCGCGAGCGTTTGCATGCTGAATCCGAGCATGATATCGAAGCCGAAACGGAACCTCCCACCCGTTTGCACTGAACTTCTTTCCTGGATTGACTCATGTATATAGAACGACTGACCGGAACCTTTTGCGCCAGTCTTCCAACCGGCATCATCCTGGACGTGCAGGGTGTCGGTTACGGTCTGGAATTGCCGCTTTCCACCCTCTGCCAGCTGCCCATGGTGGGCTCGAAGATTTCCCTTTGGATCTACACTTACGTGCGCGAGGATGCGATTCGCCTCTTCGGCTTTCGTAGCTATGAAGACCGTCAGGCCTTTGAAATCCTCCTGAGCCTGAGCGGTGTCGGCCCGAAGGTGGCTCTGGCCATTCTCTCGACGCTCACTGTGAATGCCATTGACCTTGCAGTCACCCATGATGAAGTGAAAGTGTTCGAAAGCGTTCCGGGTGTCGGTCCACGCCTTGCGGAAAAAATCATCGTCGATCTTAGGCCCAAACTCGTGAAGCTGAAATCCGCGCACATGATGGATCTGCGCGATAAGCAGACCCGACTCGATTCCGAGGATCTTGATGGGCCCTTGCCTTTGGATCACGATCACAACTGGCGTGAACGCGAAGACATGACCTTTTCGGATCTCTTTTCAGCCTTGGAAAACCTGGGTTACAAAGACAAAACTATAACGCCGCTGCTCGCCAAGCTCAGAAAGGAATCCGCGCACCTCGCATTTCCTGATCTGATGCGACAGGCTCTCAAGCAATTGAGTCAGGGAGCTTTGGGCAACACGGAGCAGAAAAAACGCGAAACCAAGGGCGCCAAAGGCCGCGATCTCGGTCTTGCCGAGAACGAGCCTTTTTAAAGGTTTCGTGAAGGAATCAAAAAGAAATGGATCCTATTCATATTCAGCTGCAGGAACCTGTCCTCCGGCGAACCGAAGAGTTGACACAAGCCACGTTTATGGATATTGACGAGAACCTGGAGCAGCAGCTCAGGCCGCATCGCTTCGTTGACTACCCTGGACAGGAATCGGTTAAACAGAACCTGGAAGTCTATGTGGCCGCCGCGCGCAAACGCGGCAAACCTTTGGACCATATTATTTTGCACGGTCCTCCCGGTCTTGGGAAAACCACGCTTGCAAAAATTGTGGCTCATGAGATGGCTGTTCCTTTTTATCAGACGAGTGGACCCTCGATTGATAAGCCTGGTGACCTGGCCGGTATCCTGGCTGGTGTGGAACCGGGTGGAGTTCTTTTCATTGATGAGATTCACAGGCTGCCGATCACGGTGGAGGAGATTCTCTATTCGGCGATGGAAGACTTCTGCATCGACATCCTTGTGGGGCAAGGACCGACGGCACGCACCGTGCGGATGCCGATCAATCCTTTCACCCTGATTGGTGCGACAACGCGTGTCGCCAGTCTTTCCGCGCCGTTCCTGAGCCGCTTTGGAATTCAGGAGCACCTTGAATTTTATGATGCCGCATCGCTTGCGAAGATTCTGCAGCGCAGCGCTGGCCTTTGGGGTGTGGAACTGGCAGAAGAGGGCGCGTTCGAACTGGCCCGACGTTCCCGTGGTACGCCGCGGATTGCCAACCGACTTTTGCGTCGGGTTCGGGATTTTGCTGACTTTCATGGTGTAGAACGTTTGGATAAGGACATTGTTGATTTAACGCTAACACGCCTTAACATTGACCTTGCTGGCCTTGATCGCATGGATCGCCGTATATTGCGTGTGCTTCAGGAGCGTTACAATGGGGGGCCGGCAGGCATTGAAGCCCTGGCGTCAACGATTGGTGAAGAACGGACAACCATCGAGGATGTGTATGAACCTTTTCTTACGCATCAGGGCTTTATTCGCCGTGGACCGCGTGGCCGCGAGTTGACGCCGCAAGCTTTGATACACCTCGAAGCTGTCAGTCAGTTGGTTTAACCGCGCAGCCAGACTTTGATTGAGCTTGAAGTTTCGCGCCGGCCGTGGCTATGATGGGCCACCTTTTTATCCTTACCAGGAGGTTCTCTGTGAAAGTCTCTCACGTTTCCTTGAGTTTGGCTGGCCTCGCTTTGGCTTCCAGTGTTCATGCAGCTCCTGAAATTGAAGTTGGTGCGGAATATCAAGTCAACGTTTTGAATACCAACGATGGCTTGAACGAAGAAGCCAAGCAGACCAAGACCACCAGCTTCAATTTGAAAGGTGCGAAAGTCATCTTCCGTGGAAAGCTTTCGGATCAGATTTCCTGGACTGTGCTTTACAAGGCCAAGGAAAGCGAACTTGAGCGCTACTATCTGACGAACCGCGTGACGGAGAACCTTGAAGTCACTATCGGCAAGCAAAAAATCAAGACCTACGGTCTGCACCGTAAATTGACCAGCGGCGTGACAACGCCTGTTACCGGCGCCTACCTCGACTGGAACCCACTGAAAGATAGAGTGGCCCTTGATATCACCTATAAGCTCGCCGGAGCGCTCTCGCTCCAGTTGGTCGATGACTACAGCAAGTGCTCGGATAAGACGACCTATACCAACAATCCTACGACCAACGCTGTGACCGCCAGCACATCCTCCAGCTGCACCAGCTGGAACAGTGGAAGTTCGGCCGGTATCGTGACCAATAGCAAAGAGACCCAGACGTCTCAGAAGCAGCCCGCTGTTGCACTGGAATGGTACGGTAACTTCGGTGAGTTTTCTCCGCTCCTGCAGTATGCGGTCTATGATCTGGGCAAGAGCAGCACAGCTTCCGCTGGTCTACGCTACAAAACTGAAAGCATGGACGCTTACTTCGACTACACCATGGATACGCGCAATAACAAAGGCCTGGATCCTGCGGACCCAAGCAACACCAAGTTTATTGAAGAGAAGAACACCTACACAGGGATGGTGGCCTATGCTGAATTCAAAGCTGGCAGCTACACACCCTTCGTTCATCTCTCCACACTGGCCACCGATCCTTACAGCGCTCCTGGCGCGACCGATGCGGCTGTTACAGCTCTGGAAGCCAATGCAGGCGGTAAGCTGGATAAAAATGAGATGACAGTTGCGGTTGGTACACACTTTGAGCAGTGGGGAGCATTCTACCGTCCGTTTGTGGATGTGACGCTTTCCCGCGGCGAATTTGTGGATCCCAGCGACGCCACCAAAAAAGAAGACCGTTCGAAAACCGACCTTGTCGCGGGTTTGATCGGCAAATTCTAAAAGAAATACAAAATTTCTGTTAAGCTGAAGCCCGTGACAACATCACGGGCTTTTTTACGTTAAGGAGACATCCAGGATGGAGCTGTGGCATTCCGTCGTTCTTGGGATCATTCAGGGTCTGGCAGAATTTCTTCCGATTTCGAGTTCGGGGCATTTGATTATCGTCTCGACCATGCTCCAAGGCCAGCCCTTGCCCATGAGCCTCGAAGTGGCCTTGCACGTCGGCACCATGGTGGCGCTCCTTATTTATTTCTGGCGCGACTGGCTGGATCTTCTACAGGGGTCACTGCAGACGGTGAAGGAAAAGAAACTGAACCCGCGGAGTCAGCTCCTGATCAATATCGTGGTCGGAACAATACCGGCTGCGGTGATCGGGCTCGCCTTCGAACATCAGATCGAACACTTCTTTACAGCCCATCCTTACCTCGTCTGCTTTCCGCTGGTGATCGTCGGAATTTTGCTCTGGTGGATTGATAGGAAGGCACCCGTTCACAGAAAGATGCTGGACTTCGGGCCGAAGCAGGGCTTTTTAGTCGGCGTCGCTCAGGCCTGCGCTCTGTTTCCGGGAACATCGCGCTCCGGTGCGACCATCATCGCCTCCCGGCTTTTGGGCCTGGATCGCAGCGATGCCGCCCGCTTTTCCTTTCTTCTGGGAACGCCCGCCATGGCTGGTGCGGCTGTTTTGAAGGCCGATGAAATCATCGCCAGTATTCACCTTCCCGAATTTTATGTGGGCATGATAGTGTCAGCGGTCACGGGCTGGCTGGTGATTGGCTTTTTGATGCGTTATCTGCGTACATATGGCTTTGGAGTCTTTGCCATTTATCGCATACTCCTGGCCCTCGTGAGCATCGGTATTCTGATGTCCCATTGAGGCATTGAAGGATGAAATCCTACTTACGACGTTCCCTCTTTACCAAGGCTGTGGCCCTTGGTTTTATCGTGATGATCCTGCTGGGCAATGCCTGGCTGGTTCTCTTCCTTACGGGCCAAAGCGGAGCTGCCTGGCTGACTTATTCCTTTGCGGCTTGCATGGGATGGACAATTTTGGCTGGTTTCGGTATGGGTTTAAGGATGATTCAGCACCAATTCCAGAAGGCACCTGATGACGACCCTGCAGTATGAGCTTGGAACCCTGCTCCTGGACGGCGCTCTCGGCGATATCGGTCAGGAATGGCCAGGCTTTCGCTTTGACAGTCGCACCAAACAGTGGCGGGCCCCGGGATTTTGTTATCGCGATGTGGTGCTGAAGGCGATCGAGGATAAAAAACCTCTCGTCGATCGCGCGCGTTCGTACCAGGCCCTGGAATTGAAACTGAAAGAGCCCATTATCCCACGGCCGCACCAGTCGGGTGCTCTGGCCGCATGGCAGCAGCAGGGTTCGCGCGGAGTCGTGGCCCTTCCCACGGGCGCGGGCAAAACCATACTCGCGGTGCTGGCGATGGTGGCCAAACAGCGGCCCACGCTGGTGGTTGTGCCCACGATTGATCTACTTCTGCAGTGGCAGAACGTTCTCAAGAAATTTTTTGGAACCGAGATAGGGGCACTGGGCGGCGGCTGGAAGGAAATCCGGCCGGTGACGGTCGCGACCTACGATTCAGCTTATTTGAGTATTGAAACCATCGGCAATCGCTTTGGTCTGATCATCTTTGACGAATGCCATCATCTGCCTTCCACTCAATATCAAATGATCGCAAGAGCTTCGATCGCTCCCTTCCGTCTTGGGCTTTCAGCTACCGTGGAGCGGGCTGATGGCAAAGAGGAGATGATCTATGAGCTGCTCGGGGATCTTTGCTATGAAGGGCAGATTCGCGAGATGGTGGAGACCGTGCTCGCGCCCTATGATGTCGTGAGCGTCGAAGTTCCACTGACGGCCGAGGAAAAAGACGCCTATCAGAAGGCGCGTGGCATCTACACAGCCTTTGTCAAAAATCATCGCATCAACTTCTCGGGGCCGGAAGGCTGGCAGGATTTTATTAAAAAGTCTGCGACTCTTCCCGGTGGCAAAGCCGCGATGGAAGCCTGGCGTGAACAAAAACGCCTGGCTCAGGCCGCAACGGGCAAGATGGATGAGCTGTGGAATATCCTCATGAAGCATCGCGGTGATCGCATCATCGTCTTCACGCAGGACAATGCCATGGCCTATCAGATCGGAAAGAATTTTGTTCTGCCCGTCCTTACGCATCAAACGCGGCCCAAGGAAAGAAAGCAGATGCTCGAATATTTCCGCCAGGGCCGCATTGATGTGCTGGTCACATCCAAGGTCCTGAATGAAGGCGTGGATGTTCCGGAAGCCAGCATCGGGGTTGTGATTTCAGGAAGCGGGGCCGTGCGTGAACACGTGCAGAGGCTGGGCCGTATCCTCCGGCATCAGGAAGGCAAGCGGGCCGTGCTCTATGAAGTGATTTCCAAGGATACCAATGAATTCTATGTGAACAAGCGGCGCAGGAACCATCATGCTTACCAAAGACCTTCTCAAGTATACAAGGCGTGAAAGCCGCGTCCATCCCAAGTATCTGAAGCCGACGGACAAGGATCTGATTCAGCTCGGAGATGAGCTGGCCGGACTTTATCGTGCGCATGTCGGGCAAAGCTGGAAGGAGCTGAACGATCAGCTGAAGGCGCATCCCGAGTCATCGGATGCCGTGTTCCAGGGCTTTGGCAAGCTGCTTGAGGACCGCTGCACTTTTGGTGAAGCCGATGAAGCCTTCGAAGGTCAGCGCTGGCAGTGGTTTGAATGGAGCCGTGCGCTGCGGGCGGAAGGCCTGCCCAGTCGTGCCGCTTTCGAAGAGGAAATGACCAAAAAAAGCGGGCGCAGCTTCGGGGTCATGCAGGATCAACTCTATGCCGACCTGCCGGAGTTTCGCAGTATCCAGACATTCGAAGAAATCTCGGGTGAGGCTCTGGTTCACCGTTACAACGCGGCCCAGATTCAGGGACTGCTTTTGCGGGCGCAGAAGATTCGTTTTTCCATATTTGAAAAAGACCTCGTTACCCGTCGACGATTGTTGCAGAAACTAAGATTCTGTCGACTCCTGGCCGAATTTGTTGAAAATCCAGAAGGTGCCTTGGTGCTGGAAATTTCCGGACCACTTTCGATGTTTGATCAGGTGCAAAGCTATGGCATGCGACTTTGCCAATTTTTTCCCTATGTTCTTCTGATGCCGAAATGGGAGTTGGAAGCCACGGTGAAGCTTGGTGAAAACTATTACGACCTCAAAATAGATAGTTCCAAGCCGATCCGCAGTCATTACCGTAGCTTTAGCGGGTATATTCCTGAGGAATTTCAGGCGTTTATGAAGGCTTTTAACGCTCTTCCTACGGCAGAACGAAAAGATTGGAAGGTGGAAGAAGGGCAGGAGCATCTGAATCTGGGTCAGCAGTGCTATAGTTTCCCTGACCTTACGCTGCGTCATGGAACGGGAGTTGTCAGACATCTCGAACTGTTCCATAAGTGGCATGAAGGGGAACTTCGCAAGCGCATTTCCGTTCTGAGTGAAGTCAAAGAAGCCCCACTGATGCTTGGCATCAGTCAGGATTTGGCGAAGGAATCAAGTGTGGAAGGACTGCTTGCGCGCGCCAAGGAAACTGGCATAAGTATTTTCACCTTTCGGCAGTTCCCGACGGTCAAGGCAATATTGACCTACCTGCCCAAGGTGAAAAGCGGGACCGCGGTGGTATAATGAAAGAGCCGCGATCCAATGCGGACGTGCAGACTTTAAAGAGGGCCGGACCCAGGCGAGCACGTGAAAGGAGTAAGCCCTTTGTCGACAATGGATACGCGATTCAAGGAAAAAGAGGCTGAGTTGATCAGTCTCAAAAAGAAAGTCAAAGCTCAGAAGGAACTCAGCGGTGGTGACACCGATCTGATGGAAGCTGAAGCGAATGGCTCCGACACCGTGCGCGTGGAAAAGAAGACGAAGACTCAGGAACTGATCGAAACCCTTGAGAAGGCGCGTGGCAAACGCCTTTTGATCTGTATCAAGGGCTACCCGGATCCTGATAACATCGCAACGTCTCTTGCCCTCGCTTACATGAGTTCCCAGTTCGACATCCAGTCCACCATCCTTCACTTCGAGCAAATCTCCCATCACGAGAATCGCGCGCTGGTGAAAAAGCTGGATCTGGATATTGAAGAGTACAACGATCAGTTCGATTACTCTTCTTACGATTACTATGCCGTGAACGACTCGCAGAATACCGAGCTGCCCATCAAGCTGCCGGAAACCTGTGAGCTGCTTGTGTTTGTGGATCACCACAGAAAGCTTGGAACCATCAAAGGCCACTTCCTCGATATTCGGGAAAATGTCGGTTCCACCTCGGCGATCTATGGTGAGTATCTCTGCGACCCGCGCTTCGGTTTCAAGGGCGACACGCTGGAAGAAGCGAAGATCGCCACGGCCCTGATGCACGGCGTGCGCACGGATACCGATAACTTTGTGAATGCAACGCCCGCGGATTACAAGGCCTCGGAATTTTTGTCCCGTTATGTGGACAAGGACCTCCTGGCTCTGATCTCGCGGCAGTCGATCCCTGCCAAGACCATGGACCTGACCCAGATCGCCCTGCAAAGGAAGGATATCCGCGGTACGTTCATGTTCTCGGGTGTGGGTTACGTGCGGGAAGAGGACCGTGATGGCATCGGCCAGTGCGCGGATTACCTTCTGAACCGCGAGGGTATTGATACGGTGGTTGTCTACGGCGTCGTCGGCGGTGAATTCGTCGATGGTTCCCTGCGCACCAAGTCGCATACCCTGGATCCCGACAAGTGGATCAAGGACGTCTTCGGCCAGGACCAGCATGGTGTTTACTATGGTGGCGGTCGCAAGGATAAGGGTGGTTTTCAGATTCCGCTCGGAGTCTTCGGCAAATGTTCTGACAAGGAACTTCTGTGGATTCTGATCAAGAAGACCATCGACGAACTGTTCTACAACAAGATCGGTGTCGATGACAGCGAGTCCAACAACGATTAAGAGCAGCGTTCAAAGATAACCAGACCCGAAGGCCCACAAGGCTTTCGGGTTTTGGTGTTTTTAGGGCTATGATTAAAGAGTTTCGGGTTTGGGTTCGGTTTTGAGCGAATCATGCACCCATTTCGAATAAGCGGGGTTCACCGCTTCAATTTTCCATTCGATAATGCAGGGGCAGCTGTAGCTATGAAGCTCCTCGATCCTTTGCATCACGCGGCCTCGATATTCCGGACTGGTTTTGACCAGGAGGATGCTTTCCTGGGTCTGCTCCAGCATGCCTTCCCACATGTAAAGGGAATCGGCGGCTGGGATGATGTTCGCGCAGGCGATAAGCTGCTCTTCAATCAGCTTATGACTGATGCTTTCGGCCTCGTCGCGATTGCCACAGGGGACGTAAAGTACGCTGATCATTGTCGGCTCCTTAGTTGGGAAGATCCATGATAATGGTCACCGGTCCGTCGTTCACTGCGCTGACTTCCATATGGGCCTGAAAAACTCCTGCTTCCACCCGAACGCCTTTACCTGCCGCGCATTCCAGGAACTGTTCATAAAGCGCACGCGCCTTGTCCGGTGGTGCCGCATCCTGAAAGTTCGGCCGTCGTCCTTTGCGACAATCACCGTAAAGAGTGAATTGACTGACAATCAAAAGGCTGCCGCCCACATCCAGCACCGACCGATCAAAGCGTCCCTCATCATTCGGAAAGATGCGAAGGTTCACGATCTTGTCGGCCATCAGCGGCACGAGCTCCGGCCCATCGCTGTGATGCAGGCCTAGATACACCAGAAGGCCAGCCTCGATACTGCCTACAACTTTGTCTTCAACTTTGACATCAGCGCGGCTGACTCTTTGAATCACGGCTCTCATGCGATATGGTTATTTTCCTCGGGAAAAAGCTTTTTTCTTGGGGCCCTATCGGCTACTGTCAGCACGTTGCCCACCTTAAACGCAGGGAGTTGGTCGTGTCAAAAGCAAAGCGTAAAGTTCTCGTCGTCGTGATGGATGGTGTGGGTGTACGGGCCAGCTCCTACGGCAATGCTGTGAAGCTCGCTCATACACCGCAGCTCCGTCAGTTGGAAAAAACCGGGCTTTATCGAACACTGAAGGCCCACGGCACCTATGTGGGATTGCCCAGTGATTCTGACATTGGCAACAGCGAAGTTGGTCACAATGCCTTGGGTGCCGGTCGGGTTTTCGATCAAGGCGCCAAGCTCGTGCAAAACGCCATTGATGATGGCAGCTTATTTCGCGGCGAAACCTGGCAGGACCTTGTGCGGTCGGTGAAGAGCCAGGAGTCCACGCTGCATCTGATCGGTCTTCTTTCGGATGGCAATGTGCATTCGCATGATGGTCATCTGCATGCGCTCCTGCGTCAGGCGAAGAAGGCCGGCCTGAAACGCGTGCGGGTTCATGCGTTGATTGATGGAAGAGATGTCGGGGAAAAGACCGCCGAGATTTATGTCGAGCGGCTGGAAAAGGTCATGAGCGAGCTGCAAAGCTCGGACTTTGATGTGAAAGTCGCGTCGGGCGGCGGCCGCATGACAACGACCATGGATCGCTATGAAGCCGACTGGTCGATGGTGGAGCGGGGATGGAAGGCCCATGTTTTGGGTGAAGCTCCCAATCGATTCCCCAGTCTGCGTTCTGCCATTATAGGTTTCCGTCAGGATCCCAAGCTGATTGATCAGTATTTGCCGCCTTTTGTGATCGTCGAAAATGAAAAACCCGTTGGAACCATTGAAGATGGTGATGGCGTCGTGCTCTTCAATTTCCGTGGGGATCGGGCAATCGAGATCTGCCGCGCATTCAATGAAGAGGATTTCAAGGTCTTCGATCGCGTGCGGTGGCCCAAGGTTTTCTTCGCCGGCATGATGGAATACGACGGTGACCTTCATATTCCGGCGCGTTACCTCGTCTCGCCTCCGGCCATTGATGATACTCTGACGGAACACCTTGTCAAACAAGGGCTTCGGCAGTTCGCCTGTTCCGAAACGCAGAAGTATGGGCACGTGACTTATTTCTGGAACGGCAATAAATCGGGTCTTTTCGATGAAAAATTGGAAGACTACGTGGAAATTCCAAGCGATGTGATTCAGTTCGATCTGAAGCCTTGGATGAAGTGCTATGAAATTACCGAGGCCACCATTGCCCGCATGCGGAGTGGCAGCTTTGATTTCGCCAGGATCAACTATCCGAACGGGGATATGGTGGGGCATACCGGCAATCTGGAGGCGACCATTACCTCGATGTCGGCGCTGGACCTCTGCATTGGACGCCTCGTGCAGGCGGCCAAGGAGACCGATACGGTTCTGATCATCACCGCCGATCATGGCAACGCCGATGAGATGTTTGATACCAACCAGGAAGGGCCAGCCGATTGGCTGGATCTGCCGTTCAGCTGGCGTCCAAAGCCCAAGACCTCGCATACCCTGAATCCGGTTCCCTTTTACCTCTATGATCCCCGCGGACCGAATGGCTATCGCCTTGTGCCCGGAATCGATAAGGCCAGTATTGCCAACATCGCAGCGACTGTGATTACAGTGTTGGGTGTGCCGAAGAAGGATAATTATCTGCCTTCGCTGGTGGAACTGATCTGAACTGGATTTTTATGACGCATGATGACAAGGCCTGGGAAAAAGAACTGGAAGAGCGCGCCGCGGCAGCGGGTCAGATTTTTTCTGACTTTGTGAAGACCGTGGCCATGCTGCGGCACCCTGTTCGCGGCTGTCCCTGGGATCTGGAGCAGGATCATAAGAGCCTCCGACGCTTTATGCTGGAGGAGGCTTATGAGGCGGCTGAAGCCATGTTCGGGACGGATGAGGCGCATCTGATCGAAGAGCTGGGTGATGTTCTTTTGCAGGTCGTTCTGAATGCGCAGCTGGCCCATGATCATGGCAAGGGTGACATCCGGGATGTTGCGGCAGCGATCAACAGCAAGATGATCCGCCGGCATCCGCATGTCTTTGGTGATCTGGCGGGGCAGGGGATAGACCGGGCCGAGATCAAGAGCAACTGGGAAAAGATCAAGGCCAAGGAAAAGGCGGCTGCTCTGCATAAGGTCGGTTACTTTGCAGATTGTGTCAAAGTGATACCGGCTCTCACGCAGGCCTATAAAATAGGCAAAAGGGCTCATACCATCCATTTCGATTGGGATACCCCGGCTGATGTTTTGAAGCAGTGCCAGGCCGAACTCACGGAACTTGAAAATGAAGTGGCCGGGGCGGATCGGGATCGGCTCTATGACGAGCTGGGCGACGTCTTCTTTAGCCTCGCGCAGCTCAGTCGGCATCTGGGTGTCGATCCCGAGGTCGCGGCTCAGCAGGGCAATGCGAAGTTTCTAAGACGATTTGCGGCGATGGAGGATATCTGCGCCGTAAGAGGACAGGACGTCACGAAGTTATCAAGGGATGAATTGGAAGTCCTGTGGAAGGAAGCCAAGTCCCAGGAAGGCTAAGAGCCCCAAGACGCACAAAAAGCCCGGTATCCTGCGATCCGGGCTTTTGTATGTTCCGCAAGCGGATCAGCCTCAATTAGGCCTGAACCTTGGTCCGCACGAAAGCTGTCAAACGAGCAACTTTACGGGAAGCGGTGTTGCGGTGAATCAGACCGCGCGAAGCCGCTTTGTGCAGAAGAGATTGAGCTTGCTCAAGCAGGCCAGCCACGTCAGCAGTTTGACCTTTTTCAATCGCATTACGGACTTTTTTAACAGCGGTGCGAACGCTGGAAATATAAGCTTGGTTTTGGCTTCTTTTCTTAGCGTTAACAAGGATACGCTTTTTTGCGGATTTATGCTGTGCCACTGTGTCGTTCCTCTTTCCTCTTCGATTTCAGAGAGTATGTCGAATAACAAGCCGGACGCCATTCGTCAAGCTTTATACTTCGTCGTAACCGGCATTCAAGCCGCTCGCGTCGCGGAGTGCGGTCGCCTGTTTTCGGGCTTCCTGATCCACGCGTTCATTATCTTCATGGCCGTTATGGCCCCTTACCCACACCCATTTGACTCGATGACGCTTGACCTGGCGTTCCAGTTCCTCCCAGAGGTCCTGGTTCTTGACCGGTTTGTTGCCGGCTGTCTTCCAGCCATTGGCCTTCCAATTGGCGAGCCAGCCCTTGTCAAAGCCATCGAGCACGTAGCGGCTATCGGCCAGCAGAGTGACTTCACAGCTTTCTTTCAGGGCCTCGAGTCCCTTGATAACCGCCATCAGTTCCATGCGGTTATTGGTGGTGCCAGCTTCGGATCCGGAGACCATCTTCTCATGCTGACCAAACCTCAAGAGCGCCGCCCATCCTCCCGGTCCGGGATTCTCAAGGCAGGCCCCATCGGTGATCACAGTCACTCGTTTCAAGCTGTCCCCTTGAAAACAAAGAGCGCTCCTTTACGGGAACGCTCGCTGTCATGGCTTGTGCGTTTAAGGCACTGGTAAGCCTTATTTCGAAGCTTTAGCAGCTTCAATCTTACGCTTGATGCGCGCCTTCAGTTTCCGGCGAGCTTTGTGGCGTCTGACTTTAGGAGTTCTACGATTATCACCGCGACCCATGGTATTATTCCTTACTTCAGTTTGATGCCGTTTTTACGAGCGAACACATCCAGACCGACTTTGTCGATAGTACGGATGGTGGACGTTGCCACTTTCAAGGTCACGAACTTGTTCAGTTCAGTCGACCAGAAACGTTTGGTCTGAAGGTTCGGCAGGAAGCGGTGTTTCGACTTGATGTTCGAGTGCGAAACGCGGTGGCCTACCTGAACGCCTTTGCCTGTGAGTTCACAGCGACGAGACATTATTCTTCTCCTGCGTCACGAGGTGGACGTTTATCATCATCCGAACGAGGACCACGTGGGCCGCCGCGGCTGGAAGTGCCCATGGCTGATGTTGCAATAGCCGACATCTCGGTTGCAAAGTTGCGCTCCTGGCGGTGGCCAAGGCTGTAAGGCAACAGAGCGAGGTAACGTGCGCGTTTCACAGCGTTACAGATAGCGCGTTGTTGCTTGGCAGTTGCGCCGGAAATCCGACGAGGAATGATCTTGCCGCGATCAGTGATGAAACGGCGCAGTACGTCGGGATTTTTGTAATCGATGATGATGCTAGGATCCAACGTCCGTTTCCGACGGAACATCAGACGTCTTTTCTTTCTCGAGTTAGCCATGCAGCCTCCGAATTATCCAGTGTACTCTTCGCCTGGGAAGAGAACTTTTAAATCATCGCAACACTCTTCCTGTCTGCGTTTGGGACGAGGGAAGAAGGCACGTAAAAACCACCTTGGTGGGTCTTCACCCTAAAGGGTGTTGAAAATTAACCTAAGCGCAAGCTATACGCAAGTAAATAGATTTCCGAACCCAGCGTGGTGAGAAGGATCCCGGTGCAACACTTTCATCTCGACATATCAATGCCGGTGGCCCTGGATCAGAGTTTTACTTACCTTGCCACCGAGAAGATTCCAAGCGGTTGTCGCGTGACCGTCCCTTTTGGCGAGCGGAATCGTCAGACCGTGGGTGTCGTTCTTGGCCTCAGCCAAAAAGCGCCTGATCCAGCTTATCGAATGAAGTCCATTTTGGCGAGACTCGACGAGGTTCCGATCTATAGCCCAGTCCTGCTCGATTTGGCGCGTTGGATGAGTTCTTACTATATGCACCCGCTGGGTGAAGTTTTGCGCACGATGCTGCCGGCCTCACGGGTGAAGAAGAAAACGTCCAAGGTTATTTTGACTGAGTCGGGAAAACTCCTGTGGAAGGATCAGACCGATCCGCGCGGAGCCCTGTTTCGCATGATCTGGAAGAAGGCCTCGGGCAGCTGCTCCCTTAAGGTATTTAAAGAGCGCATGGAGGAGGCGATCGCGGCCGGTCTTCCCAAAGTTACTTTGGCGCGGCTGCAGAAAGAGGGTCTCGTCCTTAAGGAAGAAAAGACCGAAACCAAAGCCCGTGGCAAAGCGGCACCTCAAATCGAATTGGAGAGCGAAGCGCCTCTCCTCGCGACTGATGCGCAGAACCTGACCGCAGAACAAAAAGGCGTTTTTGAGCGGCTGGTCCTTGAGGGCATTACGCAGACTCAATCCAAGCCATTTTTGCTGCACGGCGTCACAGGCGCGGGCAAGACCGAAGTTTATTTGCATCTGATTGCGCGGGTTCTGGAGCAGGATCCCAAGAATCAGATCCTTGTGATGGTGCCTGAAATCGCCCTGACCCCGCAGATGACCCGAATTTTTACTGCGCGTTTCCCCGGGCAGGTTTCAGTTGTTCATTCCGCCATGGCCGATACCGAGCGCTGGTCGCAGATGGAAGCCATTCGCAGCGGGGAAAGGCAGATCCTCATCGGACCACGTTCTGCAGTTTTCGCTGCCTTTGTGCAGCTGAAACTTCTGATCGTCGATGAAGAGCATGATAGCAGCTATAAGCAGACGACAGGTCTAACCTACAATGGACGCGATGTTGCCGTGATGCGTGGCTACCTCGAAAAAGCCACGGTTCTGCTCGGCAGTGCCACGCCATCACTCGAATCCTATGCCAATGCCCAGCAGGGAAAATACCAACTCCT
This sequence comes from Oligoflexus sp., assembly GCF_035712445.1. Lineage (NCBI taxonomy): Bacteria > Pseudomonadati > Bdellovibrionota > Oligoflexia > Oligoflexales > Oligoflexaceae > Oligoflexus > Oligoflexus sp. The sequence continues at coordinate 69,996 of NZ_DASTAT010000093.1, forward strand.
GGAATTGCCGAATCGCGTGCATGGCCGTGGACTCCCTGATGTGCAGCTGATTGAGGCTGATATCCATCAGGCCTTCGCCCGAAAATTGACGCCGCGGGGACAGGTTCAGCGCCTGACGGAATTGCCGATTGATCCGCGGATCGTGGAAGCTTTGCGCGAGAATCATGCGCGCGGCATGCAGTCGATGGTGATCGTCAACCGCCGGGGCTTTGCTTACTTCCTTTTCTCGATGCGGGAAAGGAAGGCTGTGAGCTGCCCGCAGTGCAGCATTTCCATGACGGTCCACAAAAATTCAAGCATCCTGCGCTGCCATTACTGTGATTTTTCACAGAGGGTCGATGATGTCGTCCCCGTTGACGAACGTGATGCCTATGTAATGGTGGGCTACGGTAGCGAGCAAATGGAGCTTTATCTGCGCGAAGCCTTGCCTGGAGCCCGTATTCAGCGCGTGGATTCGGATACGACGAGCAACCGGGAAGCGCTTCCGACCATGCTCACCGATTTTCGTGAGGGCCGCATCGATGTCCTTGTGGGAACGCAGATGCTGGCCAAAGGTCATGATTTTGCGCGCGTGACTCTGATTTGCATTTTGGAAGTGGACCAGGTGCTGAATCTTCCCGATTTCCGCGCCGGTGAGAGGGCCTTTCAACTCATGGTCCAGGCCTCGGGTCGTGCGGGACGCGGGGAACATAGTGGTTGTGTGATGGTCCAAACCCAAAAACCGGATCATCCGATTCTGCAGGCGGGCCTTCAGCATAACTTCCAGGCTTTCTGGCTCGATCAGGAACCTTTCCGCCGCCAACATGGTTATCCACCTTTTGGGCGAATGATCCTGTTTGAATACTCCGGTACCCGTAAAGATCAGCTGGATGATCTTGTGCGATCCATCGACCGCTGGGTCAGCGAGAGTTTGAAACGTTCGGCCGCCTCCCTTCAGGCTCTGCAGGTATTAGGGCCGGCTGTTCCACCGATCGAGATGATTCGTGGCCGGCTCAGACGCACGCTGCTCCTGGTCAGTGCGGATCGGAAGATTCTTGCCTGGTTCGCTCAGCAGCTCCGAACAGCCTTTGCTGAGCTGAAAGGCGACCTCAGGCTCAGGATTGATGTGGATCCACAAAGCCTTATGTGAAAAGCGATTTGCATTTGCCCATCCCACGACTATAAAATACAGGGTATTCGCATCACCCGATGCCTGAGTACAAACCTTTTCGCCAGCACGAAGGAGCTAGCATGAATATGAGCGGAATGGACCTTGAGCAGTTGGCAGGTCAGGCAAGTGAAACCAAGTTGCTGGAAAAGCGCATTATCTTCGTCTCGGAAGCCATCAACTCCACGGTGGCCAAGCGCGTGGTCAGCCAACTTCTGGCGCTGGATGCTCAGGAATCCAACCAGCCTATCTACATGTATTTGAATAGTCCTGGCGGGGAAGTGAATAGTGGCTTTGCAATTTATGACACGATGCGTTTTCTGAGTTCGGAAGTGCGCGTGGTTTGCACGGGCCTTACCGCCAGTATTGCAACGGTCATGCTGCTGGGTGCTCCCAAGAAGCATCGTTACAGCATGCCCAACACTCGCTTCCTGATTCACCAGCCACTCATTGGTGGAAATATCCAGGGTCAGGCCTCTGATTTGGAAATTACGGCAAAAGAGATCATCAAGACACGGTCAAAAATTAACCAGATGCTCGCCAAAGAATGCGGCCAACCCCTTGAAAAGGTTGAAGAAGATACGACTCGTGACTACTGGATGAATGCGCAGGAAGCGTTAGAATACGGTTTGATTACAAAAATCGTTGGCAACCTGAAAGAGATTGTGTAAAAGGATTTTCTCCATCTCCATAGAGAGAAAACGCGAAGGTGGTGGAATTGGTAGACACGCTAGTCTCAGAAGCTAGTGCCTAACGGTGTGGGGGTTCAAGTCCCCCCCTTCGCACCAAAGATTCTCAGGATCCCGAGACAATCCACTTCGAGTTTAGTTTGGTATACCGATACCTGCAGCGCCGGTTGACCTCTCTCGTCATTGCTACTTTATGTACCTTTGCCTTGGGAATCGTATCGGCGCTTACGTTTGCGCTCGTGGGACCTGCGTGGCAGGTCCTGACCCAACCTAAAAGCGATGCGATCATTACCATGGATCAGCTGTTCAATGAGCGGCTGGGTTCCATGGTTTCTTACGTTCTGGGTCGCGATGGTTTTCCCGCGCAGGAACTTTGGGCCGTTCTTCCCCTGCTGATTGCCGGCGCCGCCGCCGTGCGGGCCCTTCTGACTTTCATTCAATGGTTTCTGTGGGAACGCAGCAGTGAACTGGTCGCTCGTGAAATGCGCCAGGACCTTGTGGAAACCTTCATGGACCTGCACCCGGAAGCCCGACGCGATTCCATGTCCAGCATTGATGCCGAGCTGGCGGCGAACATCGGAACTGATATCCGCATGGTCCGCGAGTACCTCGTGCATTTTTTCGGGGGCTTTCCCCGTGAACTGGTGCAGTGCCTCCTTTATCTTGTGACCCTTTTTATGCTGGAACCCAGGCTGGCGGCTTTTTTCCTTTTGGGCCTTGGTCCGGCCGGGCTTTTGCTGTCAAAGCTCGGCAAGAAACTGCGCAAGCGCTCGCAGAAGGTCCTGAGTAATGTCAGCCAGCTTTCCGAATGGCTCCAGCAGCGTTTGTCCGGTCTGGAAACGATCAAGCAGTTCCGCACGGAAACGAGCGAAGTCGTCCATATGGAGCAGCTCTCCAAATCCCTCTTTAGAAATTTTGTTCAGGCGGCCCGGGTGAAAGCCAGGACCTCGCCCCTCCTCGAAGTTGTGGCCGTCGGCGCCATGATGGTGGTGATGGGCTATGGCATCAAGGCCATTGATCGCGGGGACCTCAACAGCAGCATTCTGATGTCCTTTTTTTCCCTGCTTGGGATTCTTTTGCAGTCGGCTTCCAAACTCGGCCGTTATTTCAATAGCAATAAGGAAGGCGAGGCCGCTTTGCATCGCCTCGAACATACCATGAAGTCGATGAAGGCCGGGGCGAGCCCGACCTGGCAGACCCGCTTTGCAGGTGATTCCACAGATCCTTTGACCCTCAATAGTCTCAGCTATAGATACCCTGGCACAGCCGAGCCGGCTCTGGCTGATCTCTCCTTTGCCTTTAAACGCGGGCGTATCTATGCGATCGCGGGACCGTCCGGTTCCGGGAAAAGCACCCTACTGAAACTGATCCTTGGTCTTTGGCGTGCTCCGCAGGGTGCACTGCTCTATGGAGTAAAAGGCCCCGAGGACATCGGCTATCTGCCGCAAACCATCCAGCTGATGCCGGCCTCCATTGCCGCGAATATTACCTATCCCGATAAAAATGTAGATGAAGCCCGACTGAAACAGGCCCTTCAGGAAGTGCGCATGCTCGATTTTGTCGCGCAGCTGCCGCAGGGCTGGAATTCTGAAGTCGGTGATGGAGCGCTGACAGTATCCGGCGGCCAGGCGCAAAGGCTCCAGCTTGCGCGACTTTTCTATCACCGCTTTCCGCTGATCATCATCGACGAGGGAACATCGGCCCTGGATCCTGAAACGGAAGCTTTGATCTTTTCCGTTCTTAAGGCCATGGTGCAAAACGGATCGACCATTCTGATGGTCGCCCATCGTCTTTCCGCGCTGAAAATCGCTGATGAGCTGATCGTTCTGCGGCGCGGTCGCCTTCATTATCAAGGTCCGCCGCAAACCGTTCTGCAGGGTGAAGAATGGCGCGAACTTTTTGATGGTGAGACTTAAAAATAAAAAAGGCTCGATGACAAACATCGAGCCTTCTTTTTAGCGGGAAAAAGGAATTAACCTTTCAGCTCTTTCAGAGCCTTGGTCATCGCAGGCATCACCTGGAACAGGTCACCGACGATACCGTAGTTGGCGATCTTGAAGATCGGCGCTTCGGGATCGGTGTTGACGGCCACGATCACTTTCGAGGAACGCATACCAGCCATGTGCTGGATCGAACCGCTGATACCGGCTGCGATATAAAGAGTTGGGTTCACAGTTTTACCTGTCTGACCAACCTGCATATCGTGAGCGGCGTAACCAGCATCCACAGCGGCGCGCGAGGCACCAACCGTTGCACCGATCACATCAGCTGTTTCCTGCAGAATCTTGAAGGCATCAGCCGAACCCAGGGCGCGACCGCCCGAGACGATCATCGTCGCTTCGGTCAAGTCCACCTTGTTGCTCTTGCCGGCGCGGATTTCAACAGTCTGAAGAGCGGCAGCAGGTGCAGCCACATCCAGCTTGCTGACAGTCGCAGCGCCGTCACCGCTGGTCTCGCCTTTGAAGACGTTCGGACGCAGCGTGACGAATTGCAGTTCGGTGTTCTGCAGAGTCAGCTCAGCAAACACTTTACCGGAATACATGGGCTTGAGACCCGAGATGAAATCACCGTTGGCTTTGATTTCAATCAGGTCCGTCGCGATACCGGCATCAAAGCGGGCCGCGAGACGGGGGAAGAGATCGCGACCCATGGGGCTCGCAATACCCAGCACCAGTTTCGGGGCGAAGGTTTTGATCGCCTGCTCGGTCGCGGCCGCATAAGCCATGACGTTGTACTTGTCAAAAGCCGCGCCGTTCACAACGTAAACGGTGTCAGCGCCGTAGTTCTTCAATTCGCCAGCCAGACCTTCGACGCTGCCGCCGACGACCAGAGCCGCGACCTTGGAAGCCGAACCAGCCAGTTTACGCGCCGCAGCGAGGGCTTCGAAGGCGCTCTTTTTCAGTTTATTGTCACGTTGTTCAACGAAAACCAAAATTTTCATGTGGCCTCTCCTTACAGCACTTTCGCTTCTTCGCGCAGCAATTTGACAACTTTAGCGACCATGGCATCCACGGGCTCGCCCTTGAAGACCTGACCAGCTGCCTTTTGTGGTGGGTATTGATAGGATTTGATCGCAACCTTCACCTTGCCTTGCAGCTGGGCGTTATCCAGACCGAAGTCAGCAGGTTTTTTCACGTCGAAGGGCTTTTTCTTGGCTTTCATGATGCCAGGAAGTGCCGCATAGCGTGGTGTGTTCAGAGACTTGTTCGCGCCGATCACAGCGGGCAGTGGGAATTTGTAGACTTCCACCAGTCCGCCTTCCGCTTCGCGTTCCGCGGTGGCGTTCTTGCCGTCGAGAGTCAGCTTGTTCACGACGTTGACATGAGGCCAGCTGAGGAGTTCAGCGACCATGGGGCCGACGTGCATGTTATCGTCGTCGATAGCTTGCTTGCCGACGAGAACCAAATCAGGATTCTCTTTCTTCACAGCGGCGGCCAAAACTTTTGCGACCGTCAGAGAATCAGCGTCCTGCAGACCTTCATTGCTGATAAGAAGGCCGCGGTCACCACCCATCGCCAGACCCTTGATGATCAATTCACGAATGCTTTCGTCACCGAAGCTGGCGATAACCACTTCCGTTCCGGCATTCTTTTCCTTGATTTGGATCGCTTCTTCGATGGCGTATTCATCATATGGGTTGATGATGAATTTCACATCGTTGTTGTCGATGGCAGCGTTATTGCTGGTGAGCTGAATCTTGGTCTCGGTATCAGGTGTCTTTTTCAGAAAAACCAAAATTTTCATAGAAAAACCTCGATCTGCCTAATCTTCTAGGGTTTGTCGAAAAAATGACTGTAGCAGGCAGTCCTGGCCTTGGCAACTGCTCGTCCAGGGGTCCTGCAGATTGCATGCTTTAAGACCTTACGCCAGTGTCCGCATCGCCGCAGCCGTTCCAGAGCCGAGCGCATGGCTGTAGCCCAGATTATGTAAGCCCATTTCAAAGGCGGAAATCGCGCTGATGAGGTCGAGATGATCGACCAGACCCAGATGGGCTATGCGAATTATTTTGCCTTTTAATTGATCCTGACCACCGGCGAAAATCGCTCCGTATTTTTCACGACAGATTTTCACAAGGGCGGAACCATCCATGGAATCCGGCAGGCGCACAGCCGTCAGCGCCTGAGACGGATGACTTTGAGCCAGCAAAGGCAGCCCTATCGCCTCAGCAGCATTGCGGCAGGCTTTCGCCATTCGTGCGTGATACTCATCGCAGCCTTTCGGCCCGACCGCGCTCAGAGCCTCCAGTGCAGGCTTCAAAGAAAGAATCAACGTCGTCGCAGGCGTCCAGGCCGTTTCGCCTTTGTCCTGTCCGGATTTTTCCTTGGCCAGATCAAAGTAAAATTTCGGACGTTTGGAAATCCGCGTCCAGGCGCGCTTGGATAGACTCACGAAACTGAGTCCGGGAGGAATTCCAAAGCCCTTTTGACTGCCGGCTACGACTGCATCCAAGCTCCAGTTATCCATCTCGATAAGTTGAGCTACTAATGAAGAAACAGCATCGACCACAATGAAGGCATCCGAGACCGAGCGGATCGCGGCGGCCAGTTCCTTCACAGGATAGGCTACGCCCGTCGATGTTTCATTCGCTTGAAGGAAAACCGCTTTGCAGTCGGGATTGTCTTTCAGATGTTTTTTCAGAACGTCAGCGTCGGGCGCCGTGCCCCAGGGAATGGTGTAGCTGACGACTTTGCATTGATAGGCCTGGCCTAATTTTTCCCAGCGTTCACCGAACTTGCCGCCGTTGATCACCAGGATTTTATCGCCAACATCCGTGAGGTTGACGAGAGCCGATTCCAGGGCGCCGGTTCCGGAACTGCTTAGAATCAAGGGGGCATCAGCACTGCCGAAGAAGGGCTGCAGCATGCGCCGACATTCCAGGACGATCTGCCGAAAGGCATCCGTGCGGTGATAGACATTGGTCTCTAGGGCAGCCGTGCTGATTTCCAAAGGGACCGGGGTAGGCCCCGGGCAAAACAGCCTTGGTTTGACAAAAGGGTTTTCGCGCATGGAGTCCTCACAACGTGGGTTGGATGCTCCACCGTTATACGCATGAAATTTGGGCTCGTCCTGCCTTTTTCAAACAGTGAGGAAGGCGTTTACAACATTCCCGTCATGATCGCAGGGACGGGTACGGCGATCGTGCGTCCCGGCTTCAAGCGCTGGGGCTGCAGATCGGGATTCATCTGGATCAGGTCTTTGACGCTGATGCGGTAGCGTTTGGCAATATTATCGAGAGTTTCACCCTTTTGAATCCTGTGCATCTGAACATCCTGCACGGTCAGCTGCTGAAGATCGGACTGGATCGTGGCGAACTGATCGGCCAGGGGTTTCGGCAGACGCAGCTGATAAGCGACCGGCTGCAGACGGCGGGGTGGTGGGGTGATGCCCCGCATGATTTCGGGATTCCAACGCTGCAGAGCGCGCGCGGGAATTTCCAGCTTTTCGGCGATTTCCGTCAGACTGTAGGGATGATCCAGAGTGATGGTCGTCATCGGTGTCGTGTTGCGAATGTCCTGAGCTACATCAAAGCCATAGTTTTCCGGGTGACTGGCAATGATGAGAGCAGCGAGGAGCTTGGGCACATAGTTTTTGGTTTCAGGCAAAAGATAGGGTGATTTGCTGAGCGTCCAGTAGTCGCGACTTTGCGTTGCCTGCATCGCCCGCATGACCTTGCCAGGACCTGCGTTGTATGCGGCCACGGCGAGATACCAATCCCGCAGCTGCTTATGCAGATCTTTGAGATAGCGTGCGGCAGCGATCGTGGATTTCAAGGGATCGCGGCGTTCATCGACCCAGTAATTGATCTGCAGTCCATAGTGTTTCGCGGTCGGCTTCATGAACTGCCAGGTTCCTGACGCTGCCGAGCGACTGAAGGCGGTGTTGCTGAATCCTGACTCAATCATCGCCAGGAAAAAGAGTTCCTGCGGTAAACCCTCTTTTTCCAGCATGGGAACGACCAGCGGGCGGAACGATTCACTGCGCACCATCCACTGCAAAAACTCCATGCGGCCGCGACCTGTGAAATATTGAATCCACGCATACACGCGCGGCGTCGCTTCCACCGGCATCCCGCCGAAGAAGAGCGGCAGATGCTGATTCAGCTTTTTATAAGCTTCCAGGTTGGCTTCCTGCTTCAGGCGGCGGGCGTTTTTATCTTTTTTTGAAGGCTCATAACTAAATTGATCGAGATAGCTTTCTTTTATATAAAGACTGTATATATCATCCTGACAAAAGCGCCTGGAATAGGAAGCATCGTCATCATCCGCAAGCGCGGACGCATCCGCAGAGCTTTCTGCAGTTTGTGCGGTCCCCTGAAGAACGGCTGTGTCTGGAGTTTTTTCCGGATCCTGTGCTGTCTGACATGCTGCCGCGAGACAGCAGACAAGGTAAACTGGTAAATAGCGGATCTTCATGCAGCAGTCCCCTCCCGGCATGCCATGCTTCTCGACAGGAGGCGGGAGGGACTTGAGCTTTTAGGCGAATCAGAGCGCGATGCCGTCCGCTTTCTTCTTCAACTCATCCGCTTTCGCCTTGAGTTCGCTCGATGACATGGATTTGAAATAAATATTCGCATCGCTTTGTTCGTCTTTTGATTTGGTCTTGGACATTTCTTCAAAGGCCACAGCCGCTTTGCTGTAAGCTTTCTTGCTGAGATCCTTGAATTGTGGGTACTGCTCGGCCAGCTGCAGATAACGATACGCACAGGCGTGATAAATTTCCTGTTTGCAGTAGAATTTGGCGATAAATTCGGAGTGCTCGGCCACGCGGCGACGGCCTTGCTGCAGAAGCTCCTGAGCTTTGCTGAGCTGGGAACTTTGCGGATAATTCTTCACGAGTTTTTCCCATTCCGTGATCGCTTTGATGGTATAGTCCTGTTCACGGTCGATGGAATCCGGGGCCTCGGCCCAATAGGATTCACCAACGCGAAACTGGGCAAAATCTGCCTTCTCATGTCGCGGGTGCAAACGAACAAACTGTTCATAGGCGCTGGCCGCTTCACTGAAATGGCCCAATTGATAGTGGGCATCGGCAACCATTAATTCCGCCTCGGGGGCGTGCTTGGAATACGGAAAACGTGACTTGAACTCACCAAGCTTTTGGATGGCGATTTCATACATCTCATCATCATACGATTCACGCGCGCGCACAAAAGCAGCGGCAGGGTCGTTCGGATCCACATCTTTTTCGACGCAAGCTGTGGAGAAGAGCGCGGAAATAATCAATAGCTGAAGAATGTTGCAGATTTTTTTGCTTAATCGCATGCCTGGCCCTTCAAGTGCTTGAACTTTTACCGATAAACTAACATAAGGTCAGAGAAGCTGGGTCAACCCTGGGCTAACTGATGAATAGTTTTAGGTGTTGTATTCAGTATTTGACAAGCTTTTTAGGGGCCATGGCCACGAACAGTTGATAAGGGCCGGACATGAATAGGGAAAGCCAAAAAGAGGGACTGTTCTTCGGCCTGCCACGCCAGGGCTGGTTCTGGCTGGTCGTGACGGTCGTCTTCTCTGCACTTATCCATTTGATTTCATTGGTGAATTTGGACAAATTACCCAAACGATCCTCCATGCCTCTTCCGCGCACCAAGAGCGGTCCTTCGAAAGTAACGGTAAAAATCACGCAAAAGCCGAAGCTGACGGAAAAAGTCGAAGACGAGAAGGATCAGGAGAACCAGAAGAAAATCGTCGAAACGCCCATGGCCCCCACCGAGGCGCCCAAGAATTCGCGTTTCGATGGCGCTCAGGATCACAAGACGGAAAAGGAAACGCGTGTTTCCAATAATCTTCCCCGCCCCAAAGCCGCCGATCCCGGTGCAGCCGGGTCCGACACAAAAACCGCGAAAGAGCAGGCCAGGACTGCGCCGCAGACTCAGGCCCAACCTTTGCAACAGCAGAAGATGACAGTGACGCCGGAGCGTCTTGCGCCGAAGAAGAAAACGGAACTGCTTTTATCACCGAACGGCAGCGTAAGCGTGGCAAAACCCGATCGCAAGCCACGCAACGTTTACGAATCGTTGATGCCGCAGGCCGAAGAAATGCGCAAGCAGGTGGCGGCGGGCTATCAGGATTATGTTGATGACAATGTTGAAGTTGGTGAGCGCGTTGATCTGAATACGAGCAACTTCCGTTATCTGGCTTATTTCACCTCGATTCGCAAAGCATTTGAATTGGTGTGGACCTATCCTTCAGAAGCTGTCCAGCGCGGACTACAGGGTGAAGTCAAAGTTGAGTTCACTATTCTGAAAGACGGAACGGTCGCGCGGGTGAAAGTGCTCGATGGATCGGGACACCGTATTCTGGATGATGCAGTGGTGGAGGCAATTCGCCTGGCTGCTCCCTTTACACCACTCCCCGTGGGCATGAAGAAGGAGAGGCTGACAGTTGTTGGCTCATTCCGCTATGTTCTCACCAACTATGCAGGCGCCATGTAAGAGGTTGTCAAAATTTTGACACTGGGGCTTTTTCTGATTCCGTGTAAGACATCATAATGCTTAGGAATGATTGATCTATACGGAAATTTCAGAATCCCTGAAACCTGGAACGCGCCTTGCTTTAAGGACTAGTGAAGATGGGGGATGATCTCACGAAATGCTGTGACGTTCCCGTTGTACTCCTGCTGTTACGTGTTCCCATACCCTTGCGAGATACCCCTGGAGTTCATTTGCCCATCTTGTTTTTTCAACTGCCCTGATCTTGGCCCCCACTCATCTCCTGTGATACAACTGATCCTTAGCGATCAGGGAATTTTCGACGACATTTATAACCGAATTGGACTGACGGGAATTCTCTCGATCGGGGCAGACCAGTGAACCAAAGGGGGTAACTATGGATCTTAATGCCAGGAAATCAAAAGTTGTCCGGCACAAGGAAGTGAAAGTGTCCCAGGAGGATGGGATGACGGCGGTTCCTACGGGACCGGCGGTTGCTGTGGATACCAGCCTTTTGGAAATGCTGCGAAGTATTCAGGAAGCCAGTGGTAACCAGAGTTTTTCTGATTTGCTATCCACGAATGTGCAAAAACTCGGCTACGATTTGCGATTAGCGCAGCATTTGGTTTTGCAAGGCGACCAAAGAGGGCTTGATCAATGCGCACAAGCCCTGACCCAGAACGCGCTGAAGATCGGCGCCGTTCGCATGCTGACCGGAGCCATTGAAATGCAGGCCTTGGCCCGCATCGGTGATTTCGCAGGCGTGGCGCAACTGGTCACTGGATTGGAAGAGGAACTCCGGACTGTTGAAAAACAGCTGGTGTGATCGTTTTCCAGGAGCAATTTCCAGTGCCTGCCGATGCTGAGTCGGCAGGTTTTTTTAAGCCCAATTCTTAATGAAGCTTTCGTAACAGCGGCGCCATTCGTCATCGCTCACTGTTATGGTGTAGCGGCCTTTATCGGAAAGCGGGGTGCCCCAGTCTTTCAGAAGGACCCATTCGCTCGCATGAGGGTCCATGTTTTTCTTGTCCTGCTTGATGCCCACCAAAAGTTCATGCATGAGTTCGGCGCTTAAAAGATCGTCGGTCCCGAGGAAGCGTTTCAGCGCGTCCGGTCCGGACACGATGCGCGAGGCCTTGAGCTGGCTCGTCATCTCCTGCCAGGCTTTGTCGTTTAAATGTCCGAGCGTGTGACTCATCTCGATACAGAAGAGAAGACCGATCCCAACCGCTTCACCGTGAAGGATGGAATTCCGCGGATTTTTATCCTGACTGATGCGCTCGATCGCATGAGCGAGGGTATGCCCAAGGTTCAAGGCTGCACGCAGTCCCTGTTCGGTGGGATCCTGCGCGACGATTTCTGATTTTACGGCGACCAGATCCCGAAGATAAAGGTGCAGGTCCTGAGGCCTTCGATCGAGTTGGGCGACCTTTTCAGCGAGTCCCGAGTCGCCTTTCAGCACAGCATGTTTCCAGCCTTCGGCAAGGCCTGCAAGGTATTCACGCGGGGGCAGGGTCGTGAGCCAGTCGAGGGCGATCAGAACTTCCTGGGGGAAAGCGAAGAGGCCCACCTGGTTTTTTCCAAAGGGCGCATAGTTCACCCCGGTTTTGCCGCCAATGCAGGCGTCGACCATGGCCAGGAGCGTGGTGGGAACGAGGCGAAAACTTTGGCCGTGAAGCGCGGCAGCAAACGCGGCTGTATCAGCAAGGATGCCACCGCCGATGATGTTCCACGTCGTGTTGAGGCCGGTTTTTTTCACGAGCTGGTGGAGTTCGCCGACGCTGTCCAGAGTTTTTTTATGTTCATCCAGGCGAATGAAAACGCGGTTGGGCCTAGGTTTCAGATCATGCGCTTCCGCCACATTCTGATCTATGATGCAGATCTGGTTATGCGGCAGGAGTTCGTTCCAGTTCAGTGCCTTGATGAAGCGGATCGGGTACTGGCCCGCTTTCATCTCGATCTTTTGATCCTTCAGGGCCACGCCGCGTCTGAAAACTTTGGCGGCCGTTTGGAAGGAAGCCTGGCGCGACTTGGGAGATATTTCCCAGCCGACCTTGCGGGTGAGCTGCCGTTCGAAGGCCTCATCCAAAACCCGGAGCGTCCCGGCCGGCCAGCCGAGCTTTTGTTCCACGGGTGTGGCCTCGCCTAAAGGCAAATCAGGCCATTTGAAATATTCCTTGGCCGGCATAGGTGGATCAGGCATGGCCCAGCTGACGCTGAGTGGCGCTATCTGGTAAGGAGCGGACATACGAGGAAAGTCCCCCTATCTTTTGCGGATGATACCAAAGGGCAGAGTCATACCTGCCGCTCAGGTTTCATAACAGAATGTCGAGGAGGGAGAAAGGATGTCTTACCGGTGCCAACGCGATGATGCAGCCAGGCATCGCCCAGGAAGGGATGGAGTGAGAAACGCATGAGCGGTCCACGTTTTGGTTCAAAAGGTGAATCATCGCTACGACGTCAGATCGAAGCGATTCAGCGCAAACGTATGGTCCGCGAGCAGGTCGTGGATTTGAACGACTTCCGGAACCTGCGCAAAGAGCTTCAGGCCCCGACGATCCTTGTCGTTGATGACGAAGAGATCATGCGGAATGCCATGAAGCGGATCCTGGAAAATGAAGGTTATAAAGTCATTTTGGCGGAAGATGCCATGGCCCTGTCCAAGGTTCTGGAGCATACCCAGTTGGATCTGATCCTTCTGGATATCAATCTGCCTTGGGTTGACGGTATCGAGCTCTGCACGATGCTGAAGCGTCATCCCGTCCTCAGACTGGTTCCTCTGATCCTCTGCTCCGGCCGCCGGGGGAAAGAGGACGTGGAGCGGGGGTTTGAAGCCGGCTGTGATGACTACATCACCAAGCCATTCGAACTGGAGAGCATGTCTCACGCCGTCTCGAAGGCGCTGAAGCGCGAGCAGGCCTGAAGTTTTCTCTCGTTTTCCCTCTTCGAGGGTTGACAGCCCGAAGCAACGCGTGTAGTTACATAAGCCTAGCAAGTTCCTCAGTAGCTCAGTTGGTAGAGCAGGTGACTGTTAATCACCTGGTCGGCGGTTCGAGCCCGTCCTGAGGAGCCATGCTCCTTTCTTGCTTTCCTTCCGCAAAAAAAGAAATCCGATAAAACCGATGTTAGATATGTGCCCGCTTCGCGGTCCCATGGGTTTGTTTTGAGCCCGCTGGTGCGGGCTGGAAGACGCTTTGTACCCTGCGAAAGCTGCCTGGTTCGCGTCCTGGGAACAATTGGCTATTCTGATTTCATTGCCCGTCTGAATTTCATTAACCGTAGGAAATTCTCGGAATTCGATCGAATACCCGATGGCGCATTTTTTCGTGGGCAGTCCCTATAGTTCCTAAATTATCCAAATAAATGTAAAATAAAAATATCTACATAATATCTATAGGCAATATTATTTCATTGAATTCAATATGATATTGTACTAGTGGTGAAGAAATTTATTTAAATAAATAAGATTCTGGATTATCTAAACCTAGGACAATCATGCCGTTGCAATTTTCTGAAATCCTGAAAATTCTAGAGGACTCCCTCTTCGATATCGCCCGGTTCAAAAATACACGCGACGGATTTTCAATCCGGACCCAAAGTAAAAACAAGATTTCCCTTCAATACATCCGCCAGTCCGAATTGAGTGAAGTCATTGAAGGCGTCATAAGATCAAATAGGAACGAAAATTTTGGGGTAATTGTTGACTCTCTTAGTTCGAATGCAAAGAGAAAACTCGAAGCAGAGAACATAAGCTACATCACGCAGGACGGAGAAATCTGCCTCTACCTGGAACAAAAAGTGATCAGAGTTTCAAATCTGAAGCCTGCAAAATCAAAGAAGGCGCTTTTCAAAAGCGATACTGTATCCATGCTACCTGCTCCAACAGATTTCATAAGTCCGTATGGGCTTGAGATTCTGGATGCGATTTTCAGACTTCCTAACAACAAAATTTCCGACACGACGCCGTATGCTTTTTGTAGAAAATTTAACCTCAACCATGCCCGTCTCTTCAAGATGCTAACAAGCATAGGTGAAAAAGATATAATTGGCTTCAAATCTGCAGTTCGCAAGTTACCGAGTGAATGGTGGAAAGACGCATTCACATATCCCCGCACAAATCAGAGACTTTTATCATTTCGGAAGCGGGCTGAAAGCTATGTGTCGCCATTAAATGCCGATTTCGGAGGTACATATCAAGCAGTTGATGAAGTGCGCAATAAACACGGTGAAAGCGCAATCATAATGGGTCCAAACGAGACATTAAAAAGCCTTGGTTACATCACAAGCGATGACCTTCACTTCTGGGTCGTTACAGACGATGCACTTAAAACTATAAAACGCGCTCTTAAGCTGACTCCAGCAATCTCCGGGGTTAAAGGGGTGAACGTTGCCATCGCCAAAATCAGGGATGAAGATGAACTTAAAAGACAGTCCATACTGAGTCATGTTCCTGATTATGGGGAACTGAACAGTGAAACTCGCGAGATAAACTATTTTAGAGCGATTTGGGACAGCTGCAATGCTGACTCTCGACTGCAATCTGCTGCCATTGACATGCTGAATGAGAGAGTGCTGAAATGATGTACGACCAAAAAATTGCTGAACAGACTCTTAACAGCATGTTGACGAGTTTTCCCTATCTGAAAGAATCCTTACGCCATGTGAAAGGCGAAGCGAAACCTTAGCGTGTTCGCCTTGACCTCCCCATAAATGAAGAGGATTGCGGCGAACCATGTTCAAACATGAACCTGTGTCTATTCAAGAGCATCAAGGAATTCTCTAACTATTTCGTTCATAGTTCCATCAACCTCGGAATCAGTATACCCTCGCATGAGAAACTCTTGCCGTGCTCGACTCAGATCCCACTCCATATTTTCGGGATCTGCCAAACCTCTGAGCATTGATTTTGTGAACTTGTGCCCCATCGGCGGTGAACGCATTGCCTTCACGCACATTCAGGTAGTGGAGGAAACCTTTCTGATCAAACACTTCAATGGAATCCAGGCCCCACCCGTTTTTGTAGTTATAGGCCAGACCCTCTATCTTCACACCATACTGCTCATGACCCCTCGAATCGATATCCATTATCAAACGTTCTGACGATCGGCTGCGGATATGAAATTCCACTGCCAGACGGTAGAGTTCCTGATTCAAACGCTGCAATTGAAATCCGGAAAATTTGCGCAGATAATCGCCATATGTTGTCGAGCCGACAAGAGTCCCATTGACCTCGCGAAACATAGGGTCCGTACGAAGATTGTCCATATCCTCCAGACATTCCGCTCCGCTCAAAAAGCCCAGCAAAAGAGCCCGAAATTTATCATATCCTGAAGCACCAGATGCTATCCGTTGGCGAGGCAGCGCCTCGCCAACACGCTCATGGAGCCGGCTGCCCACAAGCAGCTCCTTGAACAAAAGCAAACCACCGAGCGACGACAAATTCCTGTTCTGAAAAATCACGCGATCCATCATGTCAGCATCCTGCCTGAAGCAGCCCCTTCCGTGGGGCATGCTGCTGAACGATTGACGCTCCTTTGGCCTGACTGTAAATCCGGCAAATTGAAGAATTTTACCCGAGGGTGAAACGGGATCTACGCTTGCACCATAATACAGACCTGGATTTCGTCATGACGACAGGGAAGAGTTTCGGGGATCTAGGTTCCATCTTCTCACCAGGACGACAGGGGGAAGTTTCGGGGATTTAGGCCTTGACTCTTGTAACAGTTCAAAAATATTACATTATTTGTATGTAAAGTTTTAAGTTTACATTTCCGATAAGGTACTCTATGCTCGGCCTTGGTCGAAGGACTGACCGGCAGTAGGAGAAGGCCAATTGAGTCGAGTCTATCAAGCGGGAAATATTGTGATTGATATCTGGCCTAGGGATCATCGACCGGTTCATTGTCACGTGACCGTCAACAACGATTCGGAGTATCGGATTTTTCTTCCTGAGTTGAGCTTTGAATATGTTGAAGGAAAACCTCTTACATCAAGTGTGCTAAAGCACATCCAGCAAATTGTATGGGACCAACGTTTCCCTATTGGAAAAGAATGGAGAAGATTGCATGGAAATTAAAAAAACGGAAAAAGGTTGGGAATACGGAGGTATTCTCTTTAAAGATGAGAGATCGGCACAGCTCTCGAAGCAAGCTGATGAAGCTGCTTCGGGGACTTCTGCTAGAGCCGAGGCCTTGCCTCCCGCTGAAAATTTTCAACTTGTTTATGACGGATCTCAGGAAAAATCATTCGGTAAATTTGTTGAAAAGGTTCTGAAAGAAAAAGATATAAGCATTTCAAGGCTTGCGAAGGAACTGTGTGTAAGTCGGCCCACTCTTTATGCTTGGATGTCAGGTGCAAGTATTCCGACCGAGTTGAACTTGGATAAAATCTATGTGTTCACGAAAGCAAATCCAGAAGAAATATTTATGGCTTTAACCGATAATTTTGAGGGGCAAAAAGAAAGCATCCGTCAAAAAATTTTTGCACTTCCAAAGGTAAGCGGGCATTAAATTGCAAAACCCAAATCCCCGAAGGTTCCGGCTGTCGCATTCCCATTACCAGCGCAATCTTGTGGTCTGAGACGGAAGAATGCATCCTTGCGTCTAGAATCCGGGCTGCACAATCCTCCTTATGGACCAGCGTTTACTCGCGGATCAGCTGTCCATCACGCGCAAGCTGAACTCATGGTGCACCTCGGCCCGCAGGATTCAACGCTATTTCCATTTGTCCAGTAGCTCTGTTGGCCCGAATCTATTTGGTCGTCAAAGCTCAAGGTATCCTCGGAGTTCTGGGTCACGGTAGAGGTCTAGGATTTCCGCAGCTCCATTGACTCTCCGCCCCTCAGCAATCGGGCTACAGCATTTTCCCGAAACCGAACCGCCGTCATTTCCCTTTCAAATTGAGCAAGAGCCACGAGAACCACCACCATCATTCTGCCGAAAGGATTTGATGAATCAAGGTCTAGCCCAATGATGAAGAGATCGACTTTGTTGGCTTCGCAGTGTGCGACGAAAGCCAGAAAATCGACTAAGGACCGGCTGAGGCGGCTCAGCTCTGCGGCTACACAGAAATCTATTTTCTGCCCACTGATGAGATCCCAGAGTTTCTGGTAGCCGGGTCGATTGGTATCCTTAACTTTGATGGTATCACTGAGATGCTTGAGGCTGTCTTTTAAGTATTTGATACACAGTTGATCGATCCCATTTGGCTGACTTGGATTTGGTTCTGATTCGATAAATTAGGTGACTTTCACCGTATATTTCCCTGGCCTGTAGGAGAATTCCAGCGTAAATGATGGGTCGCAGCTCGATACATTCCGCCCAAGCCTTGAGGCCGCTATGGAAATTCAGGACTTACAGTATCTTCGCGAAGGTCATGCGGGCTTTCGCCTGTTTCGCTCGCAGCATTTTGCCTTTACCGCTAGCCTTTTCTGGAAGCGATTTGTACGTGCCAATCAGCGAGCTCTTGACGAAGTGACTCTGCTCGAAGCGATTGAAGATCATCTTTACCAATCCCCCCATGAGGTTTGCCCACAGACTCCTGCTCGTGACATTCTGAAACATTGGGTGGAGGCGCAGTACCTACGTCAATATTATTCCGAGCGGGACGACGTCGCACGCTATGAGTTGACGGTTTCGATCGAAAAGGCGCTGGACTGGGTGTATAGCCTACGCCCTCGCTCATTTGTGGGGACTGAGTCCCGCCTCCGGACTATTTACGAACTTCTCCTGCAAATTCGCGAACAAACGGAGAAGGATACCCAAATGCGTGTCAATCTGCTGATGGCGGAACGGCAGAAGATTACCGATGAAATAGACCGGGTCCTGCGCGGTGAGCTGAGTTTTCTGACCGATGTTCAAGTCAAAGAGCGCTTCGCGCAACTTGGAGACATGGCGCGGCAGCTTCTGCGGGATTTTACAGAGGTTGAGCAGAATTTTCGCCAGCTGGACCGGCAGGTTCGTCGCCGTATTACTCAGCTCGACGGGCATAAGTCCACGGTTCTGGAATCGGTCTTTCGTGAAAGTGACATCATCAAGGAATCGGAGCAAGGTCGCAGCTTTCAGGCTTTCTTTGAATTCCTGCTGTCGCCGGGCCGTCAGGAGGAAATGGAAACGCTCCTGAATCATGTTTATAGTCTTGAGGCCATACGCATGGGCGAACCCGATCTCTTTCTCAGCAGTGTGCAGTCACGTCTTATCGATGCGACTGACAAGGTTCAGTCAACCCAAAACCAGCTCGCCGCTCAGCTACGACGATTTCTTGACGATCGCCAGCGGCTTCAGAACACCAGAATCTCGCAGCTGATTGACAGGATCGAACAGGGTCTTCTGAATTCGGATTTCGCTGAGGCCACCGATTCGGCTTGGTCTTATCTTGACGAGCAGGCCCCGCACATTGAGATCCCGACCCGGAGCCTCTACAGGATACCACTTAAGTTTGAAGCAGACACAGCAGTCGAGGTGGCCGACCATCAAAAAGTGTCAGCAGCTGCTCTCTTCAGTCTGGATGTGATTGACGAGCGGCAGCTTCTGCTCCGGATCAGACGCTGTCTGGATATAACCGATCCCGTATCACTGAAGGAAGTCCTTGACCATTATCCGCTGGAAAAAGGCATTGCTGAACTGGTGACCTATATCAAACTTGCCTTGCGAGATCCCCACGGCACAGTCAGCAGCGACAGCACATTTGACCTTATTATCACGAGTCGACATGGTGAACGCAAGGTCGCCGTGCCTCACACATGGTTTAGCAGGTGAAGCAATGCAAACAGATCAGCTGTCAGCGCCGTCTGTCCCGCGTCCAGAATTCTCGGCCGTGCTCATTCATCTTTTGCGAGGGCCACTTTATAGTCAGGAAAGGCCCCAACTGTGGAACAGCCTTCTGACCATGCAGGTGGAGGTCAAGACGTACTTTCAAGTGATCCAACTCGCACTCTATCTTGATGAGGCCGAAGGCTATGCGTTTCTCAGGCAGATGGAGCCAGATCTGAATGATGACTCCGTGCCGCGTCTTATCCGCCGCCGACCACTTGGTCTTGCGATGAGTGTTCTCTGTCTTTTGCTTCGCAAGTGGCTTGTCGAGCATGACACGAAAGGGGGTGAACCGCGGGTCATCATGGATCGGAAAACCATTCATGCGGAACTTGGCCTCTATTTGAAGGATGACCGCAGCGAGGCGAAAAAGGCTGATAAGATGGATAAGTACATCCAACAGGCAGTGGACTGGGGTCTCGTGCGAGAGCTCAAGGGTGACAGCGAAAAATTGGAAATCCTGAGAATTACCAAAGCTCTGATCAATGCCGAATGGCTTGGCAACCTTGAGGAAAGACTCCGCCAGTACCAGCAGCAAACGGAAACTCCAGCTGAGGATCAGGACAATGTATGAACGGGTCGAAGGGTATCGATTAAATCGGTTTGAGCTTTTGAATTGGGGCACCTTTCACAAAAGCATTTGGAAAATCGAACCTCGCAATCACAATGCCCTGCTCACCGGCGATATCGGGTCAGGGAAATCCACGCTGGTGGATGCCTTGACCATACTCCTCGTGCCCCGCCCATCCAATCAAATCGTTTTTAACAAGGCGGCGGGCGCTCAGGCTCAGGAACGCACTCTGCGATCCTATATTTTGGGCGAATACAAAAACGAGGTCGATTCGGATAGTCAAAAAGCCCGCGCGGTTATGCTACGAAACCATGGCAGCTATAGCGTTTTGCTTGGCTACTTCTATAACCAGACAAGCCTTCATGGTGTTTCTCTGGCGCAAATTTTCTTTTTCCGCGAAAAGGGCGGGCAGCCTGAGCGCCTCTTCGTCGTGTATGAAGGCGATTTGACTATTCATGGCGATTTTCGTGGCATTGATGATGTCCACCAGCTGAAAATGCGTCTTAAAGCCAAAGGAGCCAAGGTCGGTGATGGTCTGGCGGCCTACGCTTCGCAATTCCGTCGTCTAATGGGCATCACGAGCGATCGGGCTCTCGAGCTCTTTTATCAAACGCTGTCGATGAAGTCAGTCGCTGATCTCACCGATTTTGTACGTGATCATATGCTCGAAGTGGACGACACTCGTGAGCGTGTGGATATTCTTTGCCGCAGTTTCGATGATCTTGATAGAGCTCATAAGGCAGTGGTCAAAGCCCGTCGGCAGATCGAGCTTCTTGATCCTTTGGTGCAGGCGGGGATCGAGTTTGCTGCACTCGAGAAGCGGTCCTCACTGCATCGGCAGCAACGCGATCTTTTGGAAGTCTGGCGGGCTCAAAACGTTCTTCGGATGGAGCAGGATAGAAAGCTGCAGCTCGAACAGGAACTGCAAAAGACCCGGCAGAAAATTCAGCTAGCCGACCAGGAGGAAGAGCGCCTCCGGTCAGAAGAGGACGGTATAAGGCAGGCGATTGCCGCCAATGGTGGCGCGCGCCTTCAGGAGCTGGAGCGGGAGCAAAAACGCCAGGATGCGCTTTATGGGCAGGCGCAAAGCTCCCGCGAGAACTTTCACCGGAGGGTGACCAGCCTTGACATGCCTCTGCCTCAAAATTTGGAGCAGTTTGTTGATCTGGGTCAAAAAATAGTAGCGCGACGGCATGAACTTATTGAAGCCGAACGCGACTTCGACAATCATCGAATGGAGGTCCGACATTCGTTTAAAGAACTTAACGAACGGATTCTGCAGCTGGCAGGAGAAATAAAATCTCTGGAGGGCCGGCCAAACAATATTCCCAGGCATCTTTTGGAATTACGTCAGCAGATCTGCGAGAGCTTGCAACTGCCTGAGATCCAGCTTCCTTTCGTGGGAGAACTGCTCCAGGTGCTTCCGACCGCCCAGCTTTGGGAAGGTGCCATCGAGCGAGTCTTGCACGGGTTTGCCCTGAGTCTTCTGGTTGATGATAAGAACTATGCTCTGGTGTCCAACTGGGTGGATCAGACGCGACTGAAGGGTCGACTGGTCTATTACCGCTGGGGAAAACCTCAGCGAACCGTGGACCTGACTAGCTTGCAGTCTCAAAGTCTGCTTTTGAAAATTGCCATCAAAGAGGACTCCGCTGCCTATGACTGGCTCCTCAATCAGCTGCAGCAAAGATTTGATTATCGCTGCTGCGAAACCCTCGATGATTTCCGCCGAAGTTCATATGCCTTGACCCGGCAAGGCCAGATCAAGAGCGGTGGAGATCGGCATGAAAAGGATGATCGTAGCGCGCTCGGCGATCGTTCCCGCTATGTTCTTGGCTGGAATAATAAGGCCAAGCTCGATACCCTCCGCCAGCAGCGGGAGGCATTTGAGCAAAAGGCGCAGCTTGTGGCCCAGGAACTTTCTCAGCTGGAAGCGAAACGCGAGTCATTTCGCGAGCTGATTGAAACGCTTAGGCTGCTGGAGGAAGTCAGAACCTATGAGCAGATTGATGTGGAATCTCCGCTCAAGCTTTTGGCTCAGATCCGCCAGGAGCGGGAGCTCATTGAAGGTCAGTCAGGCAAGCTGCGCGAACTGCAGGAAAGGTTGCGAACGCTGAAGGCAAAGCTTGAAGAGCAACGTCTGCAGCGAAATGAACTAAGCGATAAAAGGGCCAAGGACGAGTCGCGGATTGAGTCCAGTCTGAATGAGCAGGAGCGCGCCAGGGATATACTTAAGCAGATGGACGCGTTACAGCTTGCCGACGTACTTCCAACTATCGAACCCCTTTATAGGGACATGTACCAGGACCCTCCAAACCTCAACACGATCCTAGCGAGGGAAAGGGCTATACGGGAAAAGCTGCAGACTGAAATTGCTAATTTGCAAAAACGAATTGATCGGCTCCGCGATTCCATCATCAAGAATATGCAGAGCTATCGCGCTGAGTTCACGGTCGAAACCAGTGAGGTTGACGCCAGCCTGGAGGCTTTTGCTGATTATCAAAGGATGTTGAAAGAGTTGCAGGATGATGGTCTGCCGTCTTACGAGTCGCGATTCAAAGAGGAACTTAATGAAAAGACGATCCAGTCCGTGGTCCAGTTTCAGAGCCGCCTTGAACGATCGAAAAGGGATATCCACGAGCGTATTACGCAGATTAACTTGTCGCTGCACACCATAGATTATAATGATGGAACCTATATCGAGCTGAAGGCCATACCCTCGTCTGACGCCGATATCCGGCAATTCCAGCAGGATCTCCGGAGTTGTCTGGAAGGGAGTTTAAGCGGCAAGCTCTACGATGAGCAGCGGTTCCTTAAAGTCAAAGCCTTGATCGAGCGCTTTCGTGGCCGCGAAGGTAGCGTCGAGACGGATAGGCGGTGGACGCAGCGGGTAACCGACGTTCGTCACTGGTTTGAGTTTGCTGCAGCTGAGATTTGGCGAAATGACTCTACGGTGCGGGAGTACTATGAATCGGGCAGTGGAAAATCCGGCGGGCAGAAGGAAAAATTAGCTTATACGGTTCTGGCCTCGGCTCTGGCCTATCAGTATGGACTTCATGAGAAGCAGAGTTTGGACCGGTCTTTCCGCTTCGTCTGCATTGACGAGGCCTTTGGCAAGGGGTCGGATGAAAGTACCCGCTATGGCTTGGAACTCTTTCAGAAACTGGGGCTCCAGCTCCTGGTTGTCACACCCCTGCAAAAAATTAAGGTTATCGAAGACTATGTGCAAGCCGTGCACTTCGTGCACAATGATGGCGGGAAGAATTCCATGCTGCGGAATATGTCCATCGAGGAGTACCGGAAGGACCGCGACAAATATCGAGAGGTCGCTGAATCCCTAAGCCCGAACCCCATAAAGGTCCCAAGCAATGTTGTCACCTGAGACTTTGGAAAAGAGGGCCCAGCGGGCATGGCCCAGTCTGCTCAAAGGGGAGCTGGCTTTTCCCTGGGCGATCCCTCTGGGATCGCCCAGAGGTCGTGAGCTTCTGGAGTCATTCGATAGCGTGCTGGCCTGGGCTGGCGGCATAAGACGGTTGGCTATGCGGCACGGGCTTCGGCTGGTCGAGATACTTGTGAGGCATCGGCAGCTGGGCGAGCAGAGTCTTCCCCAAACTCTTATAGTCGAGGACTTGGCAGCTTATTTGCGCTGGCAGAAGAAGGAACAGCTTTATAGGCAATGGACCCAGGCGCGGGAGCTGACACTGGTCGAATTTCCTATGTTGAGCGATTGGATTCATAAACGCACCGATGTACTGGAAGATCGGCTAGATGTTTGGCCGCAGTGCCTCTCCGTTCTCCGCTATTTTCTAAAGCACCCTCGTCCCGACCGCTATGTTCGAGAGCTCGATATCCCTGGAATCGACAGCAAATTCATTGAAACCCACCGTCCGCTGCTTGATCAACTTCTGCAACTTGTTCTTCGGCTTGAGCCAAGCGGTGAGCTCGTAGACTCCCTCAGGTCCTTTTGCCGAAAGTATCGACTCCGGTTTGACCCCCTCCTCATCCGATTCCGCTGGCTTGATCCTCGTCTGGCTGCGCAGACCCTGGGTTTGAGCGACCTGAGCGTTATGTTAGAAGAATTTCAGCAGCTCAACCCTCCGGTCTCGAAGGTGTTCATTTCTGAAAACAAGACTAACGTGCTTTCTTTTCCGCTGGTCAGGGACTCTCTCGTTATTTTTGGGCAGGGCGGTGGCGTAGGTGCATTGGCAGGCGTTCCCTGGCTGAGAACGAAAGACATTTATTACTGGGGGGATATTGATACCCACGGGTTTGCCATTCTTGCCCAGTTCCGGGTGCATTTTCCCAAAGTTCGCTCGTTCCTTATGGACTCTCGTATACTTGAAGACTGTCGTGAACTCTGGGTCCAGGAGGAACGGCCCCGGGCTACCGCCTTTCCCCGCGATCTCCTCCATGAAAACGAGGCCGAACTCTATCAAAAATTGGAATCCGGGTCTTGGGGGACCAACATCAGGCTCGAGCAGGAGCGTATTCCTTTTCACCATGTTCTAGCTGCTCTGGAGGACGTGGGCAGGTGAACGGATGGGGGCACCAGGAGTCCAGCAAGTCTGAAACCATCGACTTCTGCTCGAATATGAAAGAGGTGTACGCAACCTGAAATTTTTCTTTTGAGTATTCATGACGGTCGTACCATGCCACTTCCTTCTGTGCTTGGTTGGTATACCCAGCAGCGATTTTGTGGAATATGAACCCACGACGACGTAGTTTAGCCATTTTGGAGAGGTTTTCACCTCCCGGTGGTGGTCCATCTCGTGGCGCTGGACTATCTTCTCGCCATACGCTGATTGGCCCTTGTTCGTTTTGTGTGCAACATCGACTGGCCGAAAAGTTATATTGAAGCCCTTCAAAGCTTGGCTCA
This sequence comes from Oligoflexus sp., assembly GCF_035712445.1. NCBI lineage: Bacteria > Pseudomonadati > Bdellovibrionota > Oligoflexia > Oligoflexales > Oligoflexaceae > Oligoflexus > Oligoflexus sp. Next base: position 94,517 of record NZ_DASTAT010000093.1, read on the forward strand.
TCGTCGATCTTACGGAAAAAGTCCCCTTCGCGATTTCTCGGGTTGAGAGTCCCTCGACGAGATATTTCTGCCGTAAAAATCCTACATTTTTATAAAGTCGATTCAATAAAAATTCAATAATTATAATAGGTTCAAGGTACGGAGAAATTTGTTCAAGTGGTCTGGGTGATGGTGAGCCATGCTCCTTTCTTGCTTTCCTGAATAAAAAATCCAAAACAAAAATCAAAATAGATGTGGGCCCGCTTCGCGGTTCCATGGGCTTGTTTTGAGCCCGCTATTGCGGGCTGGAAATCCTCATCACATCCTCATGCGCTTGCGATCCTGCTTAGAATAGAAAAATTTTCTGGTGATCTAGGATCCAAGAATCTTTTCCAGCTCGTGAACTTGGGCCAAACGCTTGGCAACTTCCATTTGGTCCAGGTTATGGATGCGCCACCTCACAGAAGGGTAGTTCTGCACCTCAGGGCGCGCATATAGGCCCCAGTCGGGTGTACCCTTGGCAATCCCGAGTAAAAATTTCCTGTCCTGCTCAGTTAGCTCATTGCGAAGCGTTCGGATTAGATGCAACCTTACCTCTTCCAGTGTTTCAAGCTGCACATTATCTTCGGTCATTCCTGAGAACTCCGTGTGAAATTCTCCTTCCAGCGGCTTCAGGTTCGGGTTGAGTAACTCGTGAAACGGTCGATTATGTGAGATGAGATAAAACAGGAAGGCTTCGATGACTTTGTGGCTAAAGCCGCCAGTTTCAAAGAAGACCTTTATATCGAAGAGGTCCCTTGGGTGCTGTCGATCAAGGGCCGCACAGATTTTGCCACCGTAAAGATCCGCTCGGCTTAAGCATGGTACGTCTACCTCATGGCCAAAGGTTTTCGTACATCGCGCTGAGAGTGCCATCTGTTCCACCGGAAAAAATGCACCTCGTATCGTAAAGTTTGGTTCAATCTTAATGTCCACTCCGTTTCGTGCCACGAGCAGCTTTGCTTCTTTTTTACCATCGAGCTTTTGAGAGGCGGAAACCGTGCACCCAATGTTCCGCTCCAGGTCCGTTTTGATCTGCTTGAGAATTGCATGAACATTCGCAAAGGTAACCGGGCGATCCTCGATTGGCAGGTAGGTAATATCTATGTCAACCGACAACCTGGGCATATCGTGCACAAACAGATTCAGCGCTGTACCACCTTTCAAAGCTACGCGCTTATCGCTGAAGACAAAGGGAAGACAATCCAGCAAGAGCTCTACCTGACGTCCATAGATCAAAACGAACTCCCTTCGTCTTCGCGAGGCACTGTAATCTGATACTTTCCGTCCCTGTGTCCGCCTTTTATTACCTCGCGAAACCCTCGACCTAAATCTATTCGGCTGGTGTCGAGCTTTCGAAGATAGGGCATGTCGAGCTTTTCCGACATATAGAGGAAAATCCGCTTTACCTTTGACGATCGACATCCTTCGAGCAGGCTTTGAAGATGATCCGAGCGCATTGTGCGAAGTCCCAGCATCAAATTCTCAAGCGACTCAAAAGAAGTTTTATAGTTGCTTTCGTCAATATGCTCGAAGATAGCCAATTCACGGCTAGATACTGCCAGATGAAAGCCGGCCTCTCTATGCTCCATCAGGAACACGTCACCCAAAAAGAGCCGGGAGCGATGAAGGTTAAAATTCACACCCCAGTCGTTCGAACGAACCCACTTAGGGAGATTCCACTTTTGGTAAGTGACCAATTGCACTTCCCGGCGCGATTGCCGAATGAAATGGCTGGAACCTATGAGTTCCAACGCGCTAAGACCACCAACATGCACAGGGTATTGAAACTCTGTCTGCATGGCTTCCACCGCTGCTGCCCAGTGCAGGTCATCCGATGGACGCATAAACGCGCCTTCTCCTAAACGGCGTAGCTCGCCTGCCTTGCAGCTACGGTGCACTTGGACTCGGTTCATGCCTCGGGCCGATAACCACCCTAGACCGTGGATAACCCCCCGATCCCATATGGATAATGCCTCCAGTATTGGCTTCAGATATTCCCCCTCTGAAATATTTTCATGACTGTATGTTACATTAAAGGTGTAACGTTAAATAATGATTTTGTCGCTGTTTGGAATTTTTTTATCATCATATGTTTCATATATGATGTAACATATGATGATGATTTTGTTTCTGTCATGTTTGTCGGCATTCGGCCGGACAACCTGCAGAGGAGCGAAGGCCGCCAAGATGCACTGCTTAGGGTCAATCCCAATAAAAGAGAATTCTTTAATGATTTAGAAAGATTAAACAGGCTTTGGCGCAAGGAAAACCTCAACCTTGGATTTTTATGAAATTCGAAAGTAGAGGCTTTTGATCAAAATCCAAGAAAAATTAGAAGGTTGCCCATCTGGCTGTGATCAATGCATCCATGCACAGGCATGGGAAAAAATGGTGAGCGTTGAGAAGGTGATTATTAATCACTTGGTCGGCGGTTCGAGCGCGTCCTGAGGAGCCATGCTCCTTTCTTGCTTTCCTGAATAAAAAATCCCAAGTCAAAATCCAAAATAGATATGTGCCAGCTTCGGGGTCCCATGGGTTTGTGTTTGGGCCCGCTATTGCGGACTGGAAATCCTCATGCCCATGCAATCCCAATCAGAGTGACGTCCTCACCGACTAAACGCTGATCGCGTTATAGTCGGCGCTTCCCTTGGGAGAAAATGAAACCGCTTCCTCCCTCAGCGTTCCACGCCCGGAACGGAGAACCCGAATCCCCGAAACTTTTCGTCAGTCCCGTTCCTCGTTCCCGTCACCAGCGCAATCCTGCGGTCTGAGACGGAAGAATGGATCCTTGCGCCTAAAATTTAAGCTGCGCAACCCTCCTTATGGACCTGCTTGGCATCGCGGATTCGCCGTCCATCACCCGCCAGCTGAATTCAGGGCGCACAAAGGCCCTCCGGATTCAGCACCGGCTCCAATTGTCCCATAGCTCAGTTGGGCAAGGATCTATTCGGTTGTCAAAGATCAAGGTGGTTTTCCTCGCGGGACCTGTAACCCATAACCCAACGTGAGTCTTATGTTCATAAGACAACGCTTCACCTCCTTTTCATATCGCCTGGGAAATATAAAAACAGTCCGCCTTGCCCTTCGCACCACCTGACAGGCAAGGTTGACCAGAGCAAATCGAATTCGCTTTGAAAACATCGGCTTCGTCGGGCTCATGACCAGCCCCACAAAGCCCATGAAATTATACGCGAACGCAGCAATCAAACCATAGGCGCGATTGGCCTTCAACTTCTGACAGGGAAAATGATGAAGATCGAAACCATTCTTCAGTTCGCGGATAAAATTCTCCGCGTTTCCGCGCTGGCGGTATAGCTCAACAGCATCCTCGGCTGACAGCTCCGAACTGCTTTCCGTGGTGACATAGGCCTGATAAGTCCAGTGCCAGTCGGCGAAGATCTCGCGCTCACCTGTGCGTGGCCTTCGGATGAAGATCACCCGAAAAACCTTCTCGCACATTTTTGAATAGTAGAGCGACTCGCCAACCTCGGCCTCCTCCTTCTCCAGCTCCGCGCCCTTTGCCTTTCGCCATTTAATGCGTCGACGCAAAAGTGGGCTGTAAAGATTCTCCCGCATCGCCACCAAAAACCCAAAGCCGTTTTCCTCACACGCCTTGAACACGGCGTTGTTGCAGTAGCCGGAATACGCGCGCAGCAAAGGCTGCTGGCGCGCTGCATGGCGCGGCAGATGGCGCGACACCTCACTGATCACAAACGGGGCATCATCAGCGGTGAAAGCATTGCCCTCCCGGACGTTCATGTAATAGAGAAAACCCTTCTGATCAAAAACTTCAATTGAGTCAAGGCCCCACTCCTTCTTGTAGTTATAGGCCAGCCCCTCCATCTTTTCGCCATGCTGCTCGTGGCCCGTCGAATCAATATCCAGGATCAAACGTTCTGCGGAACGGCTGCGAATATGGAATTCCCCGGCCAAACGACAAAGCTCCTGATTCAAACGCTGCAGATGAAATCCCGAAAACTTGCGCAGATAATCGCCATAACTCGTCGAGCCGACAAGCGTGCCGTTGACCTCGCGGAACATCGGATCACTGCGAAGCCTGTCCATATCCTCCAGACATTCCGCTCCGCTCGAAAAGCCCAGCAAAAGAGCACGAAACTTATCAACCCCTGAAGCCCCCGAGGCTATCCGCTGGCGAGGCAGGGCCTCGCCGCAAGCAGATCCTTGAACAAAAGCAAACCACCGGGCGAAGACAAATTCCGGTCCTGAAAAACCACGCGATCCATCATGTCAGCATCCTGCCTGAAGCAACCCCTTCCGTGGGGCTGGTGCTGAACGATTTACGCTCCTTTGGTCTGACTGTAAATCCGGCAAATTGAAGAATTTTACCCGAGGGTGAAACAGGGCCTGTGGCTATACACCAAGGCAGATGGAAGTTTCATCAGGACGACAGGGAAGAGTTCCTGGGATCTAGGTATTCCTTCTTCCACTCAGCAATGCCCAGTTGTAGGAAAAGCGGGCCTTACCGGCAGCGCGAGCAAAGCACGTTCTCTGCTTGGTGTTTGCGTTGATTTCAATGCGATGGGCGGTGTTCATTCCGCCATCCTTTTATTATTCTGATGGGAGTGCTTTCCATAAAGACGACTGGAAAAAACAGTCATCTGGCTATCAGCGGCTGTGACTAAAAGTGGCGGAAACGGTGGGCTATGCCGCGCGCGAAGTCCTCATCCAAGCCTGCGGTGTGCGCTTGTTTCTCGAAATTCTGGGCAGCTTCCTGCACATCGTTCAGGATCTTGCTGATCTTGCGGCGGTGCATGCCGAATTTCTTGCTCACCTGCACGAAGTCCTCGCGGGTGAAATCATCGTCCTTTCCGGAGAAACGCATCTGATGCGTGGATGCCATGCCCTGCCCATAGACGTAGTTGAGATCGAAGGCAGGGGCGAGGTGCCATAAGCCCTGGGGACTCATGCAAAAGCCGAAATTCTTCGTATGATCATCCTGGTTGCGAAAGATGATATTGAAGGCGGCGCGCCGAAAGGCTTCTTCCAGCTGTGATGCATCGCGTGTCAACTGCTGGACCAAACCGAAATAAGTTTCATAGTCACAGCTGTGCTTCTGCCGGAAATCGCGCAGGAGCAAGCCGCAGAGGCTGGCGCAGTGAACGGTCTTCTCCTTCTGCAGAGAGCGATCGTAGCGTTCGATGATGAAATGCGCTGCCGGCCCATATTCCAGATCATCCTCCAGGAGCCACACGCGGGGTACTTGAATTCCGCATCGTTCCGCCAGGCGGGTGTAAACATATTCCAAACGGCCATAGAAATTGGGTTCATCGCCATCCCGAATGCCATCGAACTTGATGATGCAGGGGATGAAATCGGCCCGCGGCTCTTCCAGGCCGGAACGGAGTTCCTGAGTTCGCGGATTAAAATCCACCAGAGCCTTGGCCTGTCGCCCACCGGCGGAAGCACTGATTTTCAGAAGATCGGGCAGGACATCGTGGGCTTTTCCCTGTAAGGTCTTGCGCGCGGCATCCACCAGCCTTTGTATCTCCAGATGTTCGTGCTGCGGGGCTTGCGACGCCACTGTCGGTTCGAATTCCAAAGCGCCGATCGAGCGGTTACCGATGTAGGCGAGATAATCGAGGGCCGTGATGGATGCCGGGAGCCAACCGAATTCCTTCTGATAGAACCCTTCGATCACCGCCTTTCCGTAGCTGTCGGGCAGGCAATCGGCGATGATTCCCGGCAGGTTTTGGAACGTGGAGCTAGTTTCAGGGGATTTATAGATCCCGGTTGTATTCAGTGGCAGTTCAAAGGGGGAAATCTCCCAGCCCGATTCCTTGAAGGCTTTCTCATACTCGAAGACAACCACGCTTCTGTCCGGCATTGCGAGATAGCCGACGGTTCGCCCCCAGAGATTGACGCGGATGCTTTTATGGTGTTGCACGACGCACTCGTTTCTTTTTTTTCGGCTGCTTTTCCAAAAAAATGGATTTCGGTGAAACGATCAATTCAGGGACCAGGTTTTCCACCCGATGCAATTCACCGAGAGCCCGCATGATTTTGATCAGGGTCATGAGATTGACCGATTTGCCGAGTTCAAAACCCTTGATGGTAGCGATAGATAGTCCGGACTTCTGAGCCAGGTCCGTCTGCTTCATCTCCAGGGCGATGCGCTTCTGACGGCAGCCTTCGATGATCTGCTGGCATATATCGTCATCCGTGGCGAAGGAGATGGGCATAGGTAACTCATAAAGTATAAATTTTTGCACTTTGAGTGCATGGGTGAGGCATAAAGTTTAAAAAGTTATTCTTTATTGGATAATAAGGGGAAGCGATTAAAGTGTCAACGTTGGGAATTAAAGTATATAAAAATATACTTAAATAGACTTTTATCTAGTTAAAGTATTAAAATATATACTTTAATGTCGTGTGCGCTTTGCGTTGGCTGGGCTCGGCCATGCTCCTCAACCGGAGGAAACAGTTTCGGCGACTATTTGCCTGATTGAAAGCCTCCCATCGAGGTATTTCAATCGGAGGAAAGTGCCTTGTAGAAAGAGAGGAATCACATTAAATTCAATGAAATTTGATACTTGAATTGGAGGAAAATCGGTTCTGCCTAACCCTGTCTCAGGGAGCCATTCAGAGTTGTGTGCCCAGCTTAGGATTCCAAGGGGTAGGCGAGGTGGAGACCGGGAAGATGTCCTTACTTTCAATTTCGCGGTAAAATTTCCTCCGAAATCTTTCAAGCAGCTCATTCTAGTGAATTCTTATTCCAATAAAAACAATATATTGAACAATATAGTGGTAATTATTTCACAAAATATATTATATTCATAATATGTGAACACGGGAAGTTTTATGAATATTGAGAAAAGTATCAAGAAATCCCTGAACGACTTCGCTAAGCAGACTGGTCTAGGAATTAGGATCCAAAGCTATTGGATACTCGCATCCGTTGACCAAGCCTTTGATGCCTCAATCATCATCGAAGTCGGAGGACTCGAGTATCCTTTTTGGGTGAATTATAACCAGCAAGGGAAACGAAAAACCAAAGCAGAAAAAATAGAAAATGTTCTCGAAATGGGAAACTTGACTAGAGAAGAGAAGACGAAGTTTTTGGAGACCAAAAAGCCTTTTCTAGCAAATAATGGTGAATTTTCAATTCCTCTTACGATCTCAAACATCAAATCCCACGAAGCAAGAATAAGCAAGACGCCGGGGAAAATCGAATCCCGGGCCGCAGAGAACACGCTGCCGTCATCTGAATCCCTGGCTAAATTTATTCATCTGCTTGCCGCAACATCTCAATCTGCGAAGAGAACTCAAAAGATTATGGCCGATGAAGTTGGAATCTCCGTTGCCGCAGTTAATAAGTATCTGAAGGAATTGGAGGCATCGAATTATATCGTCAACGATAGAGCTAGAATTCGCTTCGTCGATCCGGGCAAGTTTTTGGACCTTTGGGCAGTGGAATATATCAAAAAGCTTCGTCCTGGAATTAGCAAGATTACCTTTGATCATTATGACGAGAAGCAATACCGGGAATTTAGAGCGGGCTCCGTTATGCTCAAGAATGGCTATTGGAGCGCTGCGAAGGCTGCCGATGTCGTGATGAAATCAGAGCTTCCAGAGAGGTTCATCATATATAGTGATAAACCTCAGGAAGTCGTGAAGGATCTTCGCTTGCGCCCTTCAGAAGCAGGAAAAATCGAAATTCGGAAAAAATTCTGGGATTTTGACTGGAAGGAAAAGACGCAAGGAATAGTCGATCTTCCATTGATTTATGCTGACCTCATCGATAGTGGTGATCCAAGGGACTTGAAAACAGCAAGGGAAATACGTGAAATATGGATCCGAAGCCTATAATCATACTTGATGCCGACGTACTGGAAGGCCTAGGCTACTTAAGCAAAATATGCGGAGACCACTTCTTTATAGTCGGAGCGGCCGCTAGAGATATTCTCATGCAACATCATAAATTACGGCTTTCAAGAGCTACAAGAGATGCCGATCTTGCTGTGCGGGTTGGCAGTTGGGTGAATTATGAGAAAATCCGGGTTCAACTCATGGGCAGCGGTTTTTTAGAGCAGACTGCGATGTATAATTTTCGCTACAAAACAGCAATATTTGACATCATACCCTTCGGCGAAATATTGAATGGCAAAAGTGAGATTCTATGGCCCCAAGACGGCAAGATCATGAATATGCTTGGCTTTGAAGATGCATTCCGTACGGCTCATAAATTCAGAACCAGTACCGGCATTGAAGTTCGAATTGCATCTCTATCATGCCTTGTGATGTTAAAGGTTATTGCCTGGAATGACCGCCCGCGGGAAAGACCTCAGGATCCAGTCGATATAGACTCAATCATAGCGAACTACCTGGATGCAGGCAATTTCGATAGGCTTTATGATGAGCATTCGGATTTGGTAGACATGGATCCCTATACGATCGACAGAGCTGGTGCAGCCTTGATTGGCCGAGACTTGCGGGTACTGTGTTCTCATGCCGCTCGTATGGAGATGGAGCAGATACTTAAAAGAGAGTTGTCATATTCGGAAGGCTCTGTTTTCTTCCAACAGATGGCCGGTTTCAGAAAAATCGACCCATATAGAGACAGAATATCGCTTATGCTATCGCAAATGGGTTAATCTCTCAGCCCTGCGATAAAGGCGTGCAGATCTCTCGCGCTTGCGAACGCAGAACGAATCCACCTCAACCAGGACCCACCCGTATCTGAGGAAGACTGCCTCCATGCGTGCATTCCATCACCCGTCGAATATCCTCGCGCATGCTTTCCATCCGCTCCTTGCCCGTGATGGCGGCCCATTCGGTTTCGATGTCTCTATAAATGTCTTCCACCAAAGCCAAAAAATTTCGTCCTTTTCGTGTCAGCGCCACCAGAGATGCCCTGCCGTCATCGGGATGCTCAAGGCGCTTTACATAGCCATCGTGCTCCATGGCTTCGATGATTTTTGAAGCGGCCTGCTTGGTGACGCCCAGATTCTTCGCAAGGTCACGAGACGTGGCAGGGGCCTCACGTATAGCCACGAGCACATAGCCAAAGGTAGGGGGAATGTCCCGGTAGCCATGCTGAGCCAGACGCTCGTGCAGCTGGTCAATCAAGTAACGAAAGGCCATCGCCATCAGTCTTGCCAAGGGTATGGGATTGGATTCCCCCATATTTAAAGCGCCCAGGGTGGGATGAAGGTTGTCCCGTCCTTGAGACGAGCTTCACCGCCAACAGGAAGACAGCAGAGAGCCTGCAAAGGCTCGCTTCCGTGACAGGAGACTTCGAAGCTGGTATGAGGGGGCACAACGATAACGTCACCAGCTTTGGCGAGTGCAGTTTCATCCGCAATTCTCACCTGAGCTGAACCAGCGAGAATTACAAAAATTTCCTCGCGGGTCACCTGATGAGCCGTCGGAACCGTACCAGGCTGGATCTCCACTTTCCAGAGACTGTTGCAGACCGTGCCACGGGTTGGCGTTGCGAGGGATGTGAAAGTTGTTCCAGGCAGGGCATGAGTTGGGCCAGAAGGCGCGGATAAGACAGGCATAAATAAAGACCTCGTGTTTATAGTCAACGGGGTTGACTAAATAAACATAGTGAAGTTTAAGAGCTTAGTCAACTGGATTGACTAATTCTGGTCGTTGCGTGATCTTAATGAAAGAGTATTTAATCCGCAGGCTCTTCATATTCCGGCATGTTGGAAGCAGGGACCCAGGTCTGAAGTATTTTGCGGAAAGTTCCATCATCTTTCATGGCTTGAAAGCCGGCCTGCCACTTTTTTACGATGGCCTCGGAGGTTTTCTTGCTTAGTGCGACATACATCTTCACGTTCTTAACGTTCAGGATGACTTCGAACTCATCAGGATTCAGGTTCTCGGCCCTGAGTACGGATCTGTAGGTGAGATCTGTGCTGAGCATCGCCTGCACCCGCCCTGAATTCAGCATCCTGGCGTTGGAGCTGTGTGAAGTGGCAATGTGCAGATTCTTGAAATCTTTCTGCTCCATATATTCGGTCCAGGCATAGCCCCGCACGACACCGATCGACTTAAGGGTCATGGCATCTTCCAGGGATTTGATATGAATCTTCGAATCCTTCCTGGCTATGATCACCCAATTGTTTTCCAGGATCGGACCTACCCAATAAAAGAGCGGATCACGGGCTTTGGTGCGGGACATCGTGAACACGACGACATTGGGTCGCTTTTGAATGTTGAGGTAGGCGCGTGCCCAAGGCACGACGTGAATGGGGTCGGTATTTCCGATGCGCTTTTGAATTTCCTTGACGATCTCAACCCCGGCGCCGCTTACTGTGCCGTCCGGTTGAATAAAGCTATAGGGAGGATCTTCTTCGGTCAGAATTTCAAGAGTCTGGGCCCTGCAAGGAAGGGTCGGCAGCAGGCCAAGAATGGCAACAAGAAGCACCTTCAGCACGAGACACCCCCTCCTTCTGAGCTCAAAAAGATGGCTTCTGACAATAGAGTCTCAACAAGGAATGTCTCATTTTTAAAATGATTTGGCGAGAAACTTGGTAATTTCACTAGGTTTGCCACAGACAGAGACTTGCATGCCAGGGGTGGGAGGTCGACTCGATTGCAGAAGTTTCGGTCGACGAGTGGAGCGATTTGAATATAAGGGCGAACTCGAAAATTCCGAGTTCGTTGCCGATCGGAGCAGACTCCACAGTGGTGAGATAATCGACATCCATCCACCGAAGACATAAGCCCGGCCGCTGAGGGCGATGACACTCAGGCGATTCCTCGCGGATTTGAGACCGAGAGATGCAATGCCGATCACTCACAACGACTGACGCATGATAGCCATCGTTTGCTCTGCATGCACGGAAATGTGAGATTCGTCGTTCTGCCTAAGCCGACTGGCTTAATCCGATGAATTGGCCGTCTTGGGAATGGTGAAATGAAAGATTCCGCCACGCCCCTGGCTACTTTCCGACCAGATTCTGCCGCCCAGACGCTTGATGAATTCGGCGCAAAGGTAAAGTCCAAGGCCGGAATGATTTTCCTTGTTGAGGTCGAAGATTTTTTCCTCAAGCTCAGGCACAATGCCATGACCGGAATCCAGAACAGAGACCTGGAGAGACTCGTTCTGATCCTGGATTCTGATTTCAATCCTGCCATTCTCGGGAGTAAATTTGATAGAGTTGGCCAGAAGGTTACGAATCACAGTCTGAACCAGGTTCCAGTCGGAGGCAATGGGCTGCCGGGTCTTGGAAGCCAGGGATACATGGATGTTCTTATCGACGATCGCCGGCTGCAGAAAGGCCAGGGTTTCCTCAATAAGGGTCTCCACCTCGAAGTTCCGCCGTGATATCTGGAGCACTCCGAGTTCTGATTTGGACCAGATCAGGAGCTGGTCGATCAGCCCCACGCAGCTGCGGGCGCTGAAGTGCATCGTCTCCAAAAGAGCGCTCAGATCCTGGGGATGATAGCACTCAATCTTTCCCGCGAGGTTTTCGGCAGTCAAAGCCAGACCGGATAGGGAGCCTTGCAGATCATGCCCCATGACGGCCAAAAGCTTTGTTTTCATCTGATTGATTTCTTTTAACTCCAACTCCACCTTCTTTTGCAGCGAGACATTCTTGAAGATGATAAGAAACCCGGTGCGACCAACAAGCCCATCCTGCAGGGGTCTTTGAATGATGTCATAGAACTCATGATCTTTCTGCCAGTGCAGTTCACAAGGGTCCTCGGACCGAATGCGATCGGAAAGCCCAGGTTCGCGGCCGAAGACCTGATCCCAGGGAGCACCCATAATGCCAGGAGGGAGTCCAAAGACGGTTTGCGCTGGAACGTTGAAGTCAACGAGGTGGCGCTTGAAGTCAAAGACGAAGTAAAGATCGGGCGTATGATCGAGGATCTGGCTCCTCGCAAAAGGTATCACGTCCAGGATATTTCGCCGGAAGATCGCATAGGCCATCATAAACGCGGATGCTGCGAGGAGGGCCGGCGTCAGCTGCAGGAAGCGGAGATTTTCATAGTAGATGACAGCCAGGCTGTCGATCAGAAAAGGCGCGAATATAGCCAGATTGATAAGCCAGGTCTTCAGCCGGTGGTAGGGACTCAGATGGCGTTTGGCTGTGAGTATAAGAAAAATGGAAAGGATCGTGACAATTCTGGCCTGGATATTATGGATTATAAACCAGGGTCCATTCGAGAAAGCCAGGAGGTCCACACCCCGGTAGTGAAGCAGTCGATAGTTGCCAATAAACTGCTCATGCAGAGGACTGATGATAAGAGCAAGGCCGATCAGCGGAGTCGCTGAAAACAGAGCCCAGACCCATCTGGGCCAAGGGGATCCGCCGTGCAGAGTATGGGCGATCACGATAATGCTGAGAGGAAGGAGAGTCGGGGATAGCATTTTCATGCGATTCAAAAGGATTTTGCTTCCGAAATCGTCCACATGCGGAATCAGGGCAGCAAAAAAGGACCAAACGCCGCATAGGATGAAAAAGACCAGGAGGGCTCCCGCCGGAGGCAGGCTGCGGAACTTCAGACTATAAAAGGCCAAACCCAGCATCAGAAAGGCCGATAACCATTGAATCAGGTTGAGAATCACATAATCAAAAGGCATGCTGTATTCCAAAAGCGGGTTGGTCTTGAACTCTTTAAAGGATAACTCTAGAATTTGAGTATGAAACAAGCAAAAGTTTTTATCGTTGAAGACAACTTGATTTTTCGCATGGGTCTGAAAGAGCTCCTGAGTCAGGACGAACGGTTCCTTTGCATTGGAGAGGCGGATAATGGGCTGAATGCCTTGTCCAGTCTGTCCAGGCTGGAACCTGACATTGTCCTTTTGGATCTGGAAATGCCCCGCTTCGACGGTGTTCAGTTCCTGCGCGAGCTTTGGACTCTGCGTCGGGGCTTACGCGTCCTGATCCTTTCCCAGGATTCTCCAAAGCACCGCATCCAGGAACTTCTGGATCTGGGGATTGATGGGCATATCATGAAGGTCGAAGACAGTTCAGAAATCCTGCGTGGACTGCATGCACTTGCCGAGGGGCAGAAATACTTCAGTGCAAAGATGGGCGAGCGCTATTACGACCTTTTACGTGAGTATCGACTGACTGCCGCAGCCGCGCCATCCACGGAGCATGTTGTGGCTAAACTTTCCCCGCGCGAAAAGCAGATTGCTCTTTTGATAGCCGAGGGCAAAACCAACAAAGATATGGCCAGAATTCTGGAATGTTCCGAGCATACCATCAAGTGTCATAAGGCTAATCTTATGCGCAAGATGGGTGTGCAGAATTCAGCCGAAGTGGTGGCCTGGACGTCTCGCGTCAGGCTTTTGTAAGCGAGTCAGGGAAGAATGGGAAGCAGCTTGCGGCAGGATTCGCGAATATAAGATTTCCGTTTGCTTACTCTTTGCCACTGTCCGTCAATGAAAAGCCGCGACATTCCATGCACAGAGGCCCAGGCTAGATTTGCCATATGATTTTTTTCCTCGTCTGTCGCATCAAGCGGAAGACAGGCTGCGGCTGTCTGTTTCAAATGGCCGAAGGATTTTGAGGATAGCTGCTTGACCTCCTGAAAGCGTTCATCCTGAAAAAACCGAGGATCAAACATCAGTCGATAATGGGCTGGGTTTTCCAAAGCAAAGTTCACATAAGCCACGCCCAGTTCCAGGAAGCGGTCCTTGGTGCTTAAGGTCGCGTCTTCAGTCACAGCCTCCAGCGCTTCAAGAAATTTTTCATAGCCATCCGCGGCAACCACCGCAAGAAGATGCTCGACACTTTCAAAATGCCGATAGGGAGCTGTGCGCGAAACATCCAGTCGCCGCGCCAGCTCACGAAAGCCGATCAAAGCCACCTCGTCCTTCCGAAGCATGTCCAATGTCTCAGCAATCAGAGCCTCTCTGAGATCCCCGTGATGATAATTTTTTGTCATAAGCGCGGAACCATCTCCTGATGTTGACGGTGACAACATTTCTAGAGTATCCAGGGAATTGAAGTCAACAGAGGAGTCGTAAACCATGACCGTAGGAACGCTGCTGCGCCGTGCAACACTTGATAATCATTATGATAGTATAGTCATTGGCTCGGGGATCGGTGGCCTTACGACCGCTATTTGTCTGGCCAAGACGGGCCAGAAAGTGCTGGTGCTCGAACGGCATTATACCGCGGGTGGGTTCACGCATACCTATGAACGCAAAGGCTACGAGTGGGATGTCGGTGTTCATTATATCGGGGATGTGCATAGGGAAGGCTCGACCTTAAGGCGGGTGTTTGACTATATCGGAGACGGGGACATCCATTGGGCCGAGATGAGTCCGGTCTATGACCGTATCCATGTCGGGAGTGAAGCCTTTGATTATGTGAAGGGCGAAGACGCTTTTCGCGAGCGGATGATTGCGTATTTCCCCGAGGAAAAAGCAGCGATCACGGACTACATTAAGCTCATAAAAAAGGTGAATCGAAGCTCGTCCTCTTACTTCATGGAGCACGCTTTACCCCCGTGGTTGGCGAGGATTCTTTATAAGCGGCTCACAAGCCCCTTCCTTGAGTTTGCCAGGCAGACCACTGAAGAGGTTCTGCTGCGGCTCACAAAGAATCGCAAACTCATCGCGGTCCTGACTGGTCAGTGGGGTGATTATGGGCTTCCGCCGAGTCAATCCAGTTTCGCCATGCATGCCCTCGTGGCGAAACATTATCTGAATGGAGCCGGCTATCCTGTCGGTGGGTCTGCATCCATAGCCCGCGCTGCTGAAGCTGTTTTGAATAAACACGGCGGGCAATTGATCACGAGCGCAGCTGTCGAGGAAATCATCATAGATGGGAGGAAAGCCACAGGAGTCAGGCTACAGGATGGACGTACGATTACAGCCAGGAATATCATAAGCGCTGCCGGCGTCATCAACACCTTTCAAAAACTTCTGCCGGATACCTGTCCCGTGAAAAAGGAGTATCTTCGGAATCTGCAGCGAGTCACGCCTTCCTTTGCTCATATGTGCCTTTACATCGGCATCAAGGGTGATCTGAGAGAACTGAAGGTCCCGAGCACGAACCTTTGGATCTATCCCAACGAGGATTACGATGCGAACCTTCAGAAGTTCACTCCCAAGCCGACCTTTGATTTCCCGGTCGTCTACATTTCCTTCCCGTCAAGCAAAGACCCCGACTGGGATAAAAAGCGTCCCGGTAAAAGCACGATAGAAATCGTGGTCCCGGCGCCTTATGCGTGGTTCGCGAAATGGAAAGACACTCCCTGGCAAAAGCGTGGGCCCGAGTATGCCCAGCTGAAAAAAGACATGACCAACCATCTTCTGGACATTCTTCTTGCGAAGTATCCCCAGCTTGAAGGTGTAATTCACTACACTGAACTGTCGAGCCCGCTGTCCACCGCTCACTTCAGCAACTATGAACACGGCGAAATTTATGGCATCAACCATGACCCGCAGCGGTTTCAGGAACGCTGGCTACGGACCGACACTCCTGTCCGGAATTTGTATCTCACCGGTCAGGACATCGTGACCTGCGGGATTGGAGGCGCCCTGAGTGCGGGTGTGCTCACAGCGATCCGGATACTTGGCCCCTTCCGCGCCCGGCATCTGATCGCTCTGATGAAGCCCGGCAAACGTACGGCTTCCGCAGCCCTTTGATGCGCAGTTTGGGCTGGTTCTGGACTTCGGTCCGGAATTTGCAAATTCCTGCTTAGGGTAACGAAGGCTCATCGACAAGGAGACTCTATGTATATTCAGGTTAATGCTCACAATTCACTCACGGCTCCAGCCAGACTTCAATCCTGGGCATCGGACGAGCTGGAGAGGGCTCTGAGTCGTTTCAGTGCGAAGCTCTCCCGTATCGAAGTTTATCTGAGCGATGAAAATAAGGACAAAGAAGGCGCAAACGATAAACGCTGCGCTATAGAAGCGAAACTGGATGGTTTTCCCATGATGGCCGTCGCGCATCAAGGCGATACGATTGGCGAAGCGCTGTTGGGAGCAACGGAAAAACTGGAGCGGATTCTGGATAAGAAAATCGGCAAGCTCCAGCATCATAAAGGTCACACACCTGTCGGCGGTGAGCCATTCGCGGATCTGAATCCAAGCCGCGATGAAGAGGACGTGGACCAGGAGTTTGAAACCCTTTAACGGGTTCACGGTTTGATGCCGCGGGCTCATGCCCTTGATGCTCTGCGGTGTCACCTCCGATTTTTCTTCTGCATTTTTCCGCCAGTGTCTTTCATCCCCAGCATTATGTACCCGCTTTCATTTACATGGATTCCCAAGCTTGACAAGCCCGCTGGCCGTTCTAATCTGCAGGCAGATAGACGATAGAATTCTCAAACCATGCAACACACCGGGAGAATTTGTTATGGCCAATACACCTGATCTGTGGCGTGATATGGATCGTTCGTTCTCGGGTTTCGGAACCTGGCGCCCGCTGCTCAGACAGCTCGATGATATCTTCAATGAAGCGATGGACACGCGCTTCGACAGCGGCCGCATGATGGTTCCGCAATGCGACATGGAGGAATCCGCGGACCACTTCCTTCTGAGTTTTGATATGCCGGGGCTGGACAAGGACAATATTGATATCGAAATGCAGGGTAACAATCTGATCGTGACAGGGGAACGCAAGCAGGAAAGCGAAAGAGGCGAAGGCCGCTCGCGCTTTGTCGAACGCCGTTACGGACGTTTTGAGCGTTCCATTCGTTTGCCGCAAAACGTAAAAGCCGATGGCATCGAAGCGGAATACATGAACGGTGTTTTGAAAGTCGCCGTTCCCAAGTCCGCTGAGTCGTCCCGGCACAAGATCAAGATTGGCAGTGGCAGCAGCAGCGGCATTTTCAGCAAAATTGCGCACAAACTGTCCGGTAGCGACGCGTCGGTTGGCGTCAAAGGCGGGGAAAGCGCTCAGCAGAAGAGCGAAATGAAACACTGACGGCAGGGGTGGTGCCGCCCCCTTGGCATTGGGACGGCACAGCCTTGCGCCTGCGTGGGAGCGCCTGAGTGGCGATTCTCCCAAGGAAGTGAATTCGCCACGGATTTGCGTGAATGCTTAGGATTTTCCTAGTCGTGACCGCTTCAAAAACTGCTTGTTTCTATGTACTTTCTCTGCCCCTGCTAGCAAGCATGAAGGTTTTTTTCAATCCTTTGTTGCCTCGAAAAGATTTCTTTAACGGGCCGCGTTTCGTTGCACCTGTGCAGGGGAGCGGTATAATTTTTTTATATCCTCCCGTCCAGTGTGTGCAAATGTCTTGCACGTATGGCAACACTTTAATTTGCTCAGCAGCAATGTGGAGAAGGGTTTGGAAATTTCCTTATACTCCGATTATTCGTTTCGTGTGCTCATGTACCTTGCCCTGCATGGTCAGAAACTGGTGCAGATCAAGACGATCAGTGATGCCTATCGCGTCTCGGAGAATCACCTGGTGAAGGTCGTGCAGCATCTGGTGCGCCTTGGGTATGTGGCGTCGGTGCGGGGCCGGAGTGGTGGGATTCGATTGGCCAAGGCTCCCGAGGACATCGGCCTTGGTGACGTTTTCCGAAAGACCGAGCCAAGCCTGAAGCTCCTGGCCTGTTTTGAGCCTGAGCATACCGGCTGCCCGATCGTCAGCGTCTGTGACTTGAATCTGACATTTCAGAAGGCCATGAAATGTTTTCTGGATGAGCTGGACCGGCAAACGCTGGCGAATCTGGTCGTTCGTCGGCAGTCGATGCTGGGGGCCTTGAACATCCAGCCTTACGTCGTGGAAAAGCAGCAGCAGACGAGTTGATGCCTACTGATTGCAGAAATCGCGGAGAGCCTGGCTGATGCCATCCGCTGTGGGACAATTGCTGGCGGTCTTGTTTTCCGCTATGGGATTGTTTTTCAGATCCAGCACCATCAAAGCGGAAAGGTCGCTCAAGGGATTGACGTCCTTGATCTGGTTGCCGGACAGATTCAAAATATAAAGTTTTTTCAAAGCGCCGATCGCTTCGACATTGGTGACTTTATTCCGACCCACATAGAGCTCCTGGAGCGTGACCAGATCACGCAGAGGGCTGACGTCGGTGATCTGGTTGTTATCCAGTACAAGGTCCTTGAGCTTCGACAGACGCTTGAGCGGACCCAGATCCTCGATCCGATTTCCATAAAGGTGCAGCCACTGGAGCTGATCCAGATCGCCGATCGGCGTCAGATCCTTGATGTCTTTTTCATTGAGCACAAGGAAAGTCATGCCCCGAAGTTTCGATTCCGCATCCCGGCAGTTCTGAGTGCCGGTCATTTCCAGAAGGACCTTATAGGTTTTCGCGGCTTCCGAGGCTGGATCCGTCTGTTCGCAGCGGGTGGCAAAAGTCTCGCTCGGTGGAATGGCCTCTTTCACGGGTTCCCTTGCAGCTTTACAGGCGGAAACGCAGACGAGCAAACTGAGCACAAGCGAAGCTTTTCCCATGCGGGCACCTTTGGAATGCTGTGGCGAATTAGATTTCCAGCATAGCATGACGCCTTCCTTTGTCCAATGACCTGAGCCGGCGATTCCCCTGGGGAATAACGTGCCGGCTGTATGTTTTTTTGACAGTTTCCAGAATATTCAGCGCCATACTTACTGATTTCCTTGGGGAATTCCCAGGCAGGGCTTTTGCAATATATACGCCGGGAACAGGTTGTCCCGCTGATGTTGTGTTCCGCCCTGCTGCTGTGAGGTGCCCTGTGAAATATCCTGATTCCTATT
Organism: Oligoflexus sp.; assembly: GCF_035712445.1. Taxonomy (NCBI): domain Bacteria; kingdom Pseudomonadati; phylum Bdellovibrionota; class Oligoflexia; order Oligoflexales; family Oligoflexaceae; genus Oligoflexus; species Oligoflexus sp. Next base: position 113,183 of record NZ_DASTAT010000093.1, read on the forward strand.
GCATCAAGTGTAAAAAGCATACCGATACCCTTGGCAAACATACGATCATGCTCGTCAATAATCGTCGCGCTTTGAAGGGTATTTGTCCTGTCTGCGCCACGGAAACCTACCGTTTCATGCCGAAGAAAGACGATGTTCGCGTCACGCCGCCTCTTTCCGTAATCTCGTCGATTCAACCCCGCAATGCTCCGGTCTCGGCCGTGCTTCCGACTACGGCTGCCAAACGGCTGGATCGTTATGGAAGGACTTCGGCGGCGCAGGAAATGCTGTATTACGGGAGTCTTTTGGTGGTGCTGGGCCTGGCTTTGGCGGTTGGGTTCGTCGCCATTATGAAGATGATGTAAAAGGGTTCCTGAGGAACCCGTTGGATGGATCTTAGTAAGTCACAATCGCTGCGGCCCAGGTAAAGCCTGCCCCGAATGCCGCCATCAGCATGGTCTGACCCCGAGCAATTTTGCCTTCCCGAATTGTCTCATCCAGCAGCATAGGAATGGATGCGGCCGAGCAGTTGCCGTATTTTTGAATATTGTTGTGAACTTTATGCGGAGGAATCTGCAGAAGCTCTGCGACTTTTTCATTGATGCGAATATTCGCCTGGTGGAAAAGGAAGTGGTCGATGGAATCCAGCGTACGGCCTTCCTTTTCCAGGACTTCCTTCACGACCTGGGTCAAACGCTCCACAGCATGTTTGAAGACATAGCGGCCTTCCATAAAGGGAAAGAGCTTACCCTGCTCGCGATCTTCGTCGGTCATCCACACGCCTTTGCTTGTGCCTGGCTTTTCAACCCAAAGACGATCCGCAAACTGACCCTGGCTGTGAAGGGCAACCGATCCAACGCCGGCCGGTTCTTCGGTGGCTTCCAGGACAACCGATCCCGATCCATCACCGAAAAGAACAGCCACATCACGACCGCGCGTGGTCCAGTCGAGCAGCGGCGAATGAGCTTCCGCACCAACGACCAGAACGCGCTTATACTGCCCGGATTCAATGAAGAGCTTGGCGACGTTCAAGGAATAGATAAAACCCGAGCACTGGCAGCGCAGGTCCATGGACGGCGTGGTTTCGAGTCCGAGTTTTTGCTGAAGAATGGCGGATGTTCCCGGAAATTGATGATCCGGAGACAGGGTCGCGACGATGATGAGGTCGATGCTTTCCGGTGTGCAGTTGGCGGCAGCCAAAGCCTTGCGAGCGGATTCCAAAGCAAGGTCCGAGGTGGACATGCCGGGCTCGATCACATGCCGTTCTTCAATGCCCGAGCGTTGACGGATCCACTCGTCCGAAGTGTCCATGAACTGTTCCAGATCCTTGTTCTTCAAAACTTTTGGCGGAACATAAAGGCCAGTTCCCGCGATGCGGGCACGAATTTTAGCTGGGGTCATCGAACGGTCTCCTCACCAACTTTGGCATGAAGCAGCCAAAATAACTAAGGAGGGGATCATACCCTCGTTTCAGGCTTCCGTCAAAATCAAGTGGCAGGCTGAAGGCAGGGAGTGCGCAAGGGGAAACAAGGGGCCCCTGAAGGCCCCGCAAGAGCAGAGGTTTACTCTTCCCACATCGAAATACCGGCCTCGAAGAGATAACCCTCGCCACGCGAAAACAGGGCTTTACCTGTCAATATGTCGAGGGAGTTCTGCATGCGATTGGGGTAAAGTTCGAAGGTCAACGTGGTGTCCTTGATCTGATCGGGTGTGAGGGTCATGAAGTAGTCGGGTGACGCTTCATTTCTGGCTTTGACGCCGAGGCCCACAGCTTCCGGATCATCCAGGACCATGCTGAATTCAATCCGGCCTTTGGCAGGATTCAGACTGAGTTTGGCTTTCCGCATGGTTTCCCCGGCCAGACCAAGCCCGGCCGGACAGTCGATCGATACGCGATTGGTTTTATCAAAGCAGCCTTCAAAGACTTGACTTTCAAAGTCTTCAAAGCTGATAGTCGCCCGCATGATGTCCCCGACATGAGTGACGGTCATACGATAGGCAATAAAACCAAAGGCCACATCCCCAGCATTGGCGCTGCGAATACCGGCCCGCAGCGCATCACTTGCAACCGCCGTCAGACGATCACGTTCCGTGCGGTGAAAGGTGAGATCCTTTTGCAGTGTAGCGAGCTCCGCTTCCTTTTGATCCTTGATCACGCGGTCGGCGGGACTCATGGGGAAGACCTTGCCGATGAAGATATTGTTGATGGCGGTGATGGCGTCCTGCTGCAGACCGAGGCTATCCGCGGAAGGCTGGCTCAATGTCTTACCGGGGGCCAAGGCGTGGAAATAATAATCCGAGTTGCTGGCCTGAGGCGTGCCGACGGTTGGACGCTGACCGAAGAATTTCACGGAATCGGAAACAGTTTTCAGATCCGCGCGATCCTTGACCACCATCAAAGCCGAGTTGAATTCCACATCCAAAAGGAAGGACTGGGGTGTTTTCTCTTTCCAGGTACGGGCAAAGATACCGCAAATAAAGCCGAATTCCGGATCAAGCAGCTTCTGGCAGGAGGCTTCCGTGCCGATCGAAGGCTTGCCGCTTTGCAGCGCTGTGTAGAAGTAGACCTTCTTTTTGAAGATCGCATCCTTCACAATCGATGTCGCGGTCTTGATATAAGGCGCCGAGATCGTTTCATCAGCCAGAAGAATCTTACGGAAGATTTCGGTCTTGGCCTTGTCTTCAAAGATGGGCTTCAGAAGTTCACCGAGACTCGTTCCATTCTGAGTCAGAAGACTGCCGCTCTTCACGACACCTTCCTGCCAGATACAGGTGAAATAATCACCGGTGGTGCAGGACTCACCCTGGAAGTATCCGCGTTCCTTATAATAGGACTCGCAGAGCTGATTGGGACTGGGACGCTCGGTGTAACCATCGACAGCCAGCGCTGCGAACACAGGATGCGCCGCGAATTCAACAATCTTCGCATCGCAGTAACTGGCAAAGGTCGCCTGCAGTTTGGTGCTGTCTTCAGGGCTTAAACCCAGCTGGGCGGAAGCACCGGTAAACCACTCCGCTGCAGCCTTCTGCCGATCAGCCAAAGGAATGTCTTCACCGCGCTTCTGGGCTTCGGTCAAGAACACCTTCAGATCTTCCTGCTTCTGTTTGATTTCGGTGACAACGCTTCCCGAATCCCCATAGCGGGCATCGAAGTCCTTTTCATTCCCGACAAAGCTTTTGGCATCAGCGGCCTTGATACGCGTAAGTTCGGAAGCTCCGATCACATCGGCCAGAAGATTCACGTTGCCGGTTGGATTCAGAATCAGCATCGTACTCTTATAGCTGACCTGGGTCTTGCCGTCCGTCAGGGCAAAGACGTTGTCTTTGATGGCGGGAAAGGCGGGAAGGCCCACGGTGTCGACAGACTGCTTTTCGGCGTTCGCGCCTTTACCGCAACCCTGAAGAGCTGCAAGGCCGAGGACGACCAATCCTAAATATTTCAGATTCATGATGATTCCCCTCGATTAAAAGAACAGGTTGATGTCCATCTGCGCAAAATCCGTAATCGGCATATTGCGGCTGGCCAGCTGACGTCGATATTCAAACATCACGTTGGCGGGCAAAGGGAATTCCTTGCGGCGATAAGCTTCCACCGTGGAATAACCGATGCGGGCCTGCGCATATTCCGAATTCTGATCCGTCCAGCGCTGCAGCTCGCTTTTCACAGCAGCCTCGGGCACATCATAACGATCGCCGAACTTGCGATAGTAAAGAGCGCCGAGTCCACCAGTCACGCCGGTGATGGCCGATTCATACTGAACAGAAATGCCCGCATCAACCTTGTCGCCGTATTTGAAGTCTGTGGAGTTCACAGGCACTTCAATACTTTCTTCATAGGTTTTCCAGGGAATCCGGCGGGTGTCCGGAGCCTGGTAGGTATACTTGGCAAACTGGTTCAGAAACACGGTGCTGCTCAGCTGCTGATCGAAAGTCAGCTGCGAGAAAACATCCCACTGTCCGTCACCAAAAGGCAAATCGGTGAGAATACTCGGGCTATCACGACGGCCCGTAGGGGCGACAAAGCCTCCGGTCACGGCCATTTTCAAAACGTCCTGATTCACGGCGCGGTATTTCAGGGCCAACGTGGTATCACCCCAGCCCGTTTGATTCCAGGGACGCAGTTCCGTGTAGTTCCACTTCACCAGTTTGCGGTTCAGGCGGCCGATGGCATCCTGGAATTTCTCGACAGCTTCCTGGGCGGATCCATAGTTATTCATGGATTCTGTGGTCAGGCGGGCCAGGAAATCATCCGCGCCGGCGTTGGTGCGGAAGCCGGGTTCGATATCGGTGCTGGTGCTGTAATAGGGCACAGCAAGGGCGATGGTCAGGTTATCCGTCAAACCCCAGCCGACGATGGGGGCCCAGACGTTGATGCGCGCGTTGAGGTCCGCGTAGAAATCACCAACGGACTGTTCCTTATCGATGCCCTGCTGAATCAGAAAGGCTTCCAGCTGAGTTCGTTTTAAAGGATCCTCTTCGGTCGAAAGAATGCTGCGGAAGCGGAGAGGACGCCAGAGGGGTTCAGCGAGGGAAATGGAATTGCCGTTCGGATCTGTTTTCTCGCTTGTACTGGTGTAAAGTCCCCGAATGTTCAGGTTGCGAATGCCTTGCGGCAGAGTTTTGGTGGATTCAAACGCAGAAGCAGCCCCGGCACTTGTCAGCAGCGCGAAGGCAAGAACGTGATTCCTTTGCATGGCTCTCTGTCCTCACAAACACAAGGGGGCATAAGCCCCCCCATGAGAATTGTTTATGACTTATCAGGGAATTAGCTGGCTGGCGTTGCGGCCTTCAGCTCGGTGATCGTCTTCACGCAATCGACTGTTTCAGCGCGAATGAATTCAGGGATCAGACCTTCTTCCAGGTAAGCAGGGAAGTCAGCGAGAGCCTGCTCGGCAGTTGCGAGCGAGTCAGAGTATTTTTTCAGTTCGTTGAGGGTGATGATTTTGCGGCGGTAGTTTTCGCAGAAGAGCGCGCCTTCAGCGTTGCCGGGATAAGCTTCGGAAACAAGGGCTTGATCCACGAGTTTCAAAGCTTCGTCTGGGTTATAGAGTCCACCGGGAAGACCTTTGGCTTCCGGGTTGCCTTTGACAGCAGCTTTCACGCGGAGCAGTCCGCCGCCTTCATAGGTGGTTCCGCCTTGGGTGGCAAGACCGGCTTCCAGAGCTTTGTTCAGTTCTGGCAGAAGGGTCAGGCGCTGAATGACGTTCGAAACTTCGGCTTCATAAGCGATACAGCTGGCTTTGAAGTAGTAATAAACTGGGGATTGGAAACCAAGAACGGTGGGGTTCACCAGTTCAGCGCCAACTTTCCAGCAATCGTTGAAGATTTTCTTACGGGCAGCGCGATCGGTATCACCAACCGTTGTATAAAAGTGGGTGCCTTCGAAGATCGAGGCGCGCAGATAACCTTCTGCAGCGCGGATCAGATCGGCGTCTTTGGCGCCTTGATCCAGAATCGCTTTATAGGCAGCGCGGGCTTCCTGGGTCGCAGCCACCGACGAATCACGCAGAGCATATTTGGCATCAGCTTCGGTGAAGTCAGCTGCCTGTGCGCTCATGCTAAAGCCGAGGGCCAAAGCCGCAATCCATTGTTTATTAATCATAAAAAGCCTCCTGAAAATTGAGCGGTTTAAGAACCTGTACTGAAGTCTGGCCAAGCTACCTATCAGTGTGGCTATTGTCAATTGATTAGCAGGAAAGATAGATTCAGACGTTCCTAGAAAACTTGCAGCGTCTTTGGCCGGTGTAGAACTTGTCTGACAAGTGTTTGCTGGCTTCAATGAAAGGCATTGAGGTGATTTGCGGGGAAGCGAATGGTCAAAGCGGCAAAATGGGGGCAATAACGGCCAATTTTAGACAAGTGTACGCTGAAACCAAAATTTTTCTCATAATTCTCTGAAAGGTCTTAGCTGACTTTCATTCAGGGCGAATTATCTTGTCACCATGCCCGTCTTTCAGTATGGGAACAGTGTCAAAAGGGAGGAACTATGCGTATTTTGGTTGTCGAAGACGATAAAGCTTTGTCCAGCCTACTCGTGCGCGCTCTGCGCGAGGAATCCTATGCTGTCGATTTGGCTCAGGATGGTCAGGAAGCGGAATGGCTGGCTTATGAGAATCCCTATGACGCCATCGTGCTCGATCTTATGCTGCCCATCAAAGATGGACTCACCGTTCTGCGCAACCTGCGCGCAGGCGGCATCAGCACCCCCGTACTGATCCTGACAGCCAAGGATACCACGCAGGACGTCGTCAAAGGCCTTGATGAAGGCGGTGATGATTACCTGAAAAAGCCCTTCAGCCTGGACGAACTCCTGGCCCGCGTGCGCGCCCTGCTTCGTCGCAAGGACACCGAGGTGGCGACTGTGATAGAAGTCGGCCCGATCAAGATCGATCCTTCGAAGAAAATGGTCACCCGCGAAGGCAAGCCTATCGAGCTGACCGCGAAGGAATATGCTCTGATGGAATACTTCGGGCGCAATGCAGGCGTTGTCTTGAGCCGGACCCAGCTTTCCGAACACGTCTGGGACATGAACTTCGAACCCACCTCGAACGTGGTCGACGTCTATGTCGGGTACCTGCGCAACAAGATCGACAAACCCTGGGAAAGCAACTTCATTAAGACTATGCGTGGTCACGGTTACATGCTGGATGTGGATGGACGCTCGACGACAGCGGACGCCTGAAGGAGATGCGCGTGCTGTCACGAATCCCGATACGAATTCGTCTATCCGTCGGTCATGCGATTTGGATGGCTCTCATCTTTGTAGCCATCGGGATTGGTGTCTCGAAAGTCGTTGAAGATTCTGTCATGCAGTCTCTGGATGCGACTCTTTTGACTTCAGCGAAGACGCTGCGTGATGCCCAGCATAGTCAGCAGCAAAGACTTTCCATGATTCACGATCCCCTTTACTGGGAGTCCCTGGTCGATGAATTCCTGGGCGGTCGCCGTTACGTTCGAGCCTATGCGCAGCTGATTGATCCCTCGGGAAAAATTCGCGCGCGTACCAGCAATATCCGGGTGAACCTTGCGGTTTCCACGGCGGCGCTGGAACGGGCGAAGATGGGCCAGGAAACCTATGAGACCTATCGCATGGCCTCGGGTGGTTCCCTCCGCCAGCTGACGCTGCCTGTCATGCGCCACGGGCAATTCACCGGGGACCTGATTCAGGTCGCGGCCTCGATGAGCGCCTCACTGAATAATATCAGCAACGCACGTATGATGGTTCTGATCACTCTTGGACTTGGTTTTGTCGTCTCGCTGGTATTCGGCTATCTTTTGACCAGCTGGTCTTTGAAACCTGTAACCCGGATCACGCGGGAGGTGGCGGCTCTTGGTTTCACGGATAACTTCGATCGCCGTTTGAAACTCCCCTCGGCGGAAGATGAATTGCGTCTTCTCGTTCGCACGTTCAACGAGATGCTCGGCCGCATTGAAGATGCCTTTGGCCGTTTACGCCGCTTTGCAGGCGACGTCAGTCATGAACTTCGCACGCCTATTGCCGTTCTGCGGGGTGAGGCTGAGCTGGCTTTGCGTCGCGAAAGATCCCCTGAAGATTATAAAAATTCCATGCGCACCATCGTCCACGAAGCCGAGCAGATGTCAGCGATTGTCGAGAATCTTTTGCTTCTGGCGCGGGCACAGGGCGAGGCCATCCAGATCAGTCTGGAAGAGGTAGGCCTTGAACGTTTCGTGGAAGAGCTGAAGCAATCGGTCGCCAAGAATTTTGAAGAGAAGCAGGTCACCCTTGCCGTGGATACCAGCGAGTGCCAGGATAAAACCGCGCAGATGGCTTCCGGGTATGTGACCCTCGCGTTGAAAAACATTCTTTTGAATGCGTGCAAGCATTCCAGCCCCGGTCAAACTGTGGAATTCAAGGTGCATGACAAGGTCAACGAATGGCACTTTGAAATTCGCGATTATGGGGAAGGAATTGCCAAAGAGGCCCTGCCTTATATCTTCGATCTTTTCTATCGAGCGGACACCGCGCGGAATCGTTCCACCGGCGGCGTGGGCATTGGTCTGAGTCTTGCGAAAGCTCTTGTTTCGCTGCATAACGGGCGTATTGAAGTGACATCGGAAGCGAAGCAGGGCGCGACTTTCACTGTTATCCTTCCGCGCAAAGTGGAAACGCCTGAAAAGAAACCGCAGCATCGTCCCATGGCGCAGCGTATTCGCAGCTGGAAACGCTGCGGCTGGTTCCGGCGGCGTCTGCCTTCATGAGGCGCGCAGATCGTCGGCCAGGACTTTGTCAGCGCCGTTGAGATAGGATCGAATCACGTCCGTGTAACGCCCGTTCGCGGCATCGGGCCAATGCGTGGCCCGCATCCAGACATCCTCATCACCCAGAAGGCGCTTTTTCAGATCCGCATAGGAAATCTGATGCGCCGGCATCCGCGGAAAATAGGAGTGGCTTCCCAGATCGGACAGTTCACCGATCTGCAGCGGCATCACAAGGCCTTCTTTTTCCAGCTTATGCAGGGCCTTCCGCACAGGGCTGAGACTGACTCCCAGGTCCTGGGCGATCTTTTCTGGAAAGGCCCCTTTCCCCTGATTATCTTCGTAGCTTCGATAGATGGCGAGCAGCACAAGAAAAGGCATGAGCGCCTGAAAGTAGTCGTCACGCACCAGTTCGTGAATGGCTTCGACTTCCACCTCGTCGCGGGTCCACCCTTCCATGCTGCGTTTGGTCACAAGGGCTCCAAAGAGCGTGATAAACCAGATGATATAGAGCCAGAAAAGAAAGATGGGAACCGCAGAGAGGGCACCGTAGAACGCCTGATAGCGCGTGAAGCTATTGATATAAAGGCCGAAGAATTTGACCGCCAGAGTCAGGAAGATGGTGCTCGTCACGGTCCCAATCAAAGCATGCTTGATGGGAATGACTCGATTCGGAACCACTTTATAAAGGAGGAAGAAGAATCCTGCCATGCTGCCAAAGTAAATAGAGTCCCCTAAAAGCTTGGTCGCGAGTGAGACGTCCACATACTTGGATACCATCGCGTTGGTGGAGAGAGTGCCGATCGACACCGCCAGCATGAAAGTTCCCAGCGTAAGGAAGGTCCAGAAATAAATGAAGCGGATAAGAACGGGCCGGGCTTCCTGTATCTCGAAGATTCGGTTCAGCGCCATTTCAATTTCGCGAAGCAGAAGGATCAGGGCCACCATCATCCCGGCGAAACCGGTCATCCCGATTTTTTGAAAGTCGGTGTTGGCCAGAAAAGTTTCCAGGTATTCAACCGCCTGATTTCCACTGCCGGTTGCCAGATTTCGCAGAATGAAGGATTCGATCTGCTGGATGAAGTCGGAGTTTTTGCCAAACATCGGCGTGAAAAGAGAGACGAGGGCGAAGGAAGCAGCGAGGGAGGGGATGAGCGAGAACAGAGTCACGTAAGCCATGGCATAGGCGTATTTCACGATATCTGTGCGCGCGACGTCATCTTTGATGATGAGCAGGACTTCGAAAGGTCGTGACTTTTTAATCGAAGCCCAGTCCATGCGGTCTCCCTTTTTTTAATGCAGATGCGTCTCGCCGTGTCCGCGGTTATCGATCCAGGTTTGAATCGCAGGCCAGGTCTTATTCCACCAATCTTCCGCGATACGGGCTTCCATAAAAAGACGAAACACCTGATCCAGAGTCTCGGTCAAAATCTCTGTCATCTTGAGGCGATAAGCGAGCGATGGCCTTTGATGCGATCCCCCATCGCCGGTGACGGAGGGCGAGGGTATATTGATGGAGCGAGGTGCAAGGTCCTTGGAGCTGATCAAACAGAAAAAATCACCGAAAGGGTCAATGTGAAGGCCGAGTTTCAGCTCCTTCACGCCTTTGCCGGTCTGCAAAGCGGACTCTGCTTCAAGGCTGCGGCTCGGCTCGCCGCCTTTCAGAGTATGGACATGGGCTTTGGCATCATCCGACTCCAGAACGAGGCGATCCTCGATCCAAAGTTTAACGAGATACTCCTGAGGATCCCCAGGCAAGCGAAAACGGCTGGGATTTTGGTCCGATTCAATGTAGTACCAAAGCCACAGAAGAAAGTCGGCGGCCAGAAAACCCTTCGCCTGGGTTATATCGTTCCATTGCTTGAGCTGTTCAAGTTGCAGTTCGTCCTTGGAGGCCATAAGTTGAAAGAACTCCTGTTGGGAGATAACTGGGCTGTTTTTATGACAAGATTTCGATCATAACGAAGGGCCTCGTGACTGTCAGCATAGATTGAGAAAAAATTATGGGACGCGGCAAAAAGCCGGGAAAAGGCCCGCAAAACAAGAATGATGAACCCCGCCGGATCCGCTTCGAAATCGAAGAGGACGCTGAAGAGCTTTTCCTGAGACATCTTGAACAATTCAAGCCCGATAAGGTGGATGCCGAAGAGCCGAAGGAGCCTGAGAAAAAGGCTAGCAAGACGCACAAAGCGACGATGGTTCATGAGCTTGACCTGCATGGCCTGCGCCTGAACGAAGCCCAGCAAAGAGTTCGTGAAGTCCTGGATGGCCTGCGTGAAATGGCAGGGATGCATAAGGTGAAGATCATCACCGGCAAAGGGCATCATAGCCAGCGCGGCGACAGTGTCCTCGCCAAGGAAATCCACAGCTTTGTCTTGCAGACCTTTCGCCCTGTCATCATGGAGATCGAGGATTCCCCCGATCAGGTGCGCCTTGCGGGAGTTCCCCTGCGCGGGCATTTCCATGTGACGATTCTCGGCAAACGTTAGATGCTCAGGCAAAGCGAGAGTCATGGCGGACGAACAGCCGAAATCCGAAAGCAAAAAGGTCATCAATCCTGTGGAAGGTTCTTCCGCAGTGAAGCCCGAGCTTACGCTCGATTTTTCCCGTCCACCGATGCCAGCGAACAAAATCATTTCGGATCACGATCCCCTGGAAGCCGGTGAATTTTCATCCGAGGAGCCGCTGCAGGCGCTGCAGCAGGTTTCCAACATCAAGTATCGAAGCATCGAACATCCCAATCACATGCTGCGGATCGTGCTCGGCTTCGGCCTTTTGATCCTGGTGTTTGGCGGTCTTTTTCTGGGGCTTCCTTATTATCTGATGCGCACCGATCGAGCGATCAACAAGGCCACCAAGGATTCGATTCGATTCGTTCAAAAAAATCTGGAGAAAAGGGGACTCGGCGCCCAAACCAAGCCCTATGCCGAAAGTCTGCTTGCGCATCTGAAATTGACGGACGCTCCCGGAACGGATGCCGCTGCGGCCAAAGCCTGGCGTGATATGGACTGTCGCTTTCTGATTCAGGAAGCCTTGAGCCGCCGTTTCCGGGGCGCTTTGGATCCCACCGGGCAATATCTTTTGACCAACTGTCAGCTGGCCCAGGATATGCCGCAGGCGGCTTTGCGTCAGCTCACGGAAAACTATGGAGATGCCGCGCAGTTTCAAAGGAACGGCGATTCCTGGGAAATGCTGCCGATGCAGCTGCTCGCGGGTGAGGCGCAAAGAAGGATGCAGGTCTTCCGCCTGGTCGCTCCCAAAACGTATCCGGGCTGTCGCCGCTGGGCCGCATCGCCGAGCTGCATGCAAAGGTTTGTGGATCAGGCGCGGCAACCGTTGCGGAGCCGCTTTGATGATGGTTATGCTGTTTTAAAACCGGGTCTTAAAAATCAGAATCCAGTGTTGAAAGCCTGGCTGGCTCTGGCCACGTCCTGGAATTTTGCCAAGACTGGTAATGGTGTGCAGGTGGAAGGTGTGCTCAAGGAAGCCGCGGGGCTTTTCCCCAGGCTCTATGATCCCTTTTTGGAACGTGAGATCTTCCGCCAGCGGATGCTGAATGCCTATAAGCTGCGCGATAAGAAGCTGGCCATGAGTATCTGGAAGGCGCGACCAGCGGTCCTCATGGAGTCGGATGAGGCCGGATTCTATGATATCAATCTTTTGCGGGCCCTGATGGGGAAGGGTGATAAAGCCGGTCCGGCCCTGGATGAATTCTTTGCGCATCCGGAAAGTCATCAGCGTTATCGTTTTGATCCTTACTTCATCCGCATCGTGGTCGAGCAGGCCATTCGCTATCAAAAGCCCTTGGACGGCCTGACTTACATTGATCGCATCCATGAGCAGCAGGAGGATGACAAGATCCTTGATAGTGAATGGCTGCCGCTGTTAAGGGCGCGACTGCTTTTGGCTCAGCAAAACGGCCTTGAAGCTTTGCAAACGCTTCAGCCTTTGGAGCGCTTTGTCGTGCGTTCGCCTGAGCTGGCTCATCTGAAAGGCACAGCGATGCTGCATGCCTATTCCACCAAACCCTATAGGTTATTGGCCGCTGCCGAATTTCAAAAGGCGGCGAACCTGGAGCCGCGTGGGGAGCATTTCTTTGCGCTGATTTTAAGTTTCCTCGACAGCAAGGATTTTCAAAAGGCTGAAGCGGCCTTTAAATTCTGGCAAAGAGTAAAGCCGCGTCCCGGTGAGGATGCCTGGCGATCTTTGGCGCATGGGCTCTTGAATTATAGTCAAGGCCGCGAGGCGGTGGCCGCGCAAATCTGGAATGAACTGAGTCAGCGCAACCCTGGTTTTGTTGCGGTCAAGAGTCTGAAGACCAACCTCGCCGAAGATCCAAATTATCTTAAAGATCAGATAGTTAAGAAAATCATCCCCATGCTGCCTGCCGATGGTCCCATGAGCCCCCTGGCGGTTTTTCAGTAAAGAACTTGAGGTCTTGCTGCCGAGGCTATATAAAGAGCCACCGTTCCAAAGGAGGCCTTTTGCCATGCATCCAACCGAGACTTTTCAGCTGCAAATTACGTTTTTACCCCAGTCTCACGTGTCCATTGATGAGATCAAGGACGATGTAAAAAACTGGCTGCTCGGCACCGGCGAAGAAGCCTTCGTGGAAGGCGCGATAGATGACCTTTATCTCGATCTGCCTTACGAAGCCGAGGCTCCTGAGCAGTATGCGCAGCTTGGTGGTGATAACCTGCCTTTGCTTGTTTATAAATACGATCGCGAGCACCTTCTGCAGATGAAGCAGAAGCTGGAAGAGGACTTCAAAGGTCTGATCAGCTGCGAAATGAGCGCGATGCTGACGGAAACGTGGATGGAAGGCTGGAAGGAAAGCTTCAAGCCGATTCGCACGCCACGCTTTTATGTTTATCCGCCCTGGCTTGCGGATGATCTTCCCCAGGATTTGATTCCCATCTGTATCGAGCCCGGCATGGCCTTTGGCACGGGACAGCATGCCACCACTATGCTGTGCGTGAAGGCTCTGGAAGAGCTGGAAACGCGCGGTGTGAAGCCCGAGACTCTGTTGGACGTGGGAACGGGCACAGGTATTCTTGCGATCGCCGCGCATAAGCTCGGTTATCAGACAGTGACTGCGACCGATATTGATCCCGATTCGATTATTGCCGCGGGTGACAATGCCCGTGTGAATCAAACGCCTTTGATCCTGGAGCAGGGGACACTGCCCTCGCGCGGCGCGCCTTTCCAGGTGGTGATGGCGAATATTATTTTTTATGTGCTGCGTCGCATCGTGGGTGACCTTGCATCCCAGACAGCGCCGGGTGGCTTTTTGATTCTTTCCGGTGTTCTGGCGGAAGAGGCCCGTGATATGGAAGCTCTGGCGAATCCTTGTGGTTTGATACTGGAGCACGAGGATGTGCAGAGCGATTGGTGCTGCCAGATCTATCGGAAGGTGTGATGTCGCATCGTTTTCGTTTCCTTGGTCGTCGCCTGGGTCCGGAGCAGTGGGAGCTTCTGCCGGATGAATGGCATCATCTTCTGAAGGTTCTGCGTCTGCCCGTTGGGAGTGATGTGGAAATCGCGGATGGTGCTGGGCATGTGGCTCTTGCACGTTTATCCCAGGCGGGGAAAAACGAGGGCGAGCTGGCGATTGCGAGCGAAAGTTTTACGGCCGCACCCGGGCCCGCTTCGCAGGTGACGCTTGCGATTGGGGCTTTAAAACCGCAGAGCGCGGATGATCTTCTGCCTTATTTGATCGAGCTGGGCATGGATGGGATTGAAGTCTTTGCCTCACAATCGGTCGATAAAAACCGCATACAGGACAAAGTTCGCGAGCGCTGGGACCGCATTGCAACGGCCGCCATGAAGCAGTGCAAGCGGCCCTGGGCTCCGCTTATTTCCTGGACCGACGGCCTGGATGCTCTGATTGAAAAATCCTCGGCCTTTCCCAATAAGATATTCCTCGACCCCGATGGCGAGCAGAACCTGGCCCGCTGGCAACCGATCGGCGCGGGTCCGACCCTTGCTGTGATTGGCAGCGAGAAGGGCCTGGATGCGGATGAGGTCGCCGCCCTGCGCGCGGCGGGATTCATCGGCTGCCGCATTGAAGGATCCATTCTGCGGGCCACCACCGCGGCCATAGCCAGCGCCGCCCTCTTGCGGCAGATCATTCCGCACAAAAGCTGACCCGTCCGCCGGACTATGGTAAAATGGAGCGAACTCATCACCGAGGTTTGCGCTCATGAAACAATCCGGTCGCCGTCGCGGTTTCGTGTCGTGGTTCGTGGAACCCTATCGGCAGGTGAAACTCGGTCTGATCTTCCTCCTGCTGAATTTCGTCTTTGCGGGTCTTACGCTCGGCATCTTTGGATATTATATCTGGGATATTTCCCAGACCCTGGCCGTTTACTTCAAGCTCAGCAGCGATCAAAGCATGGAGATCCTGCAGAAGTTTCAGACGCCGGTCTATGCCGGCTGTTTTCTGATGCTCGTCTTCGTGATCGCGTCCATCCTCGTTTCCGTTCGCTATACGCATCAGATCTATGGGCCTTTGGTTTCCATTCACCGATTCCTGGATGAATACCTGAGCGGCGAACCCGTCCAACCCCTCTTCCTGCGCGAGTCCGATCAGCTGCAGGAACTGGCGGAGAAGCTGAACCAGGTGATGTACCTGAACCCCAACGATCGACGTGCGTCAAATCTGCGGCCAATCTTCCGTTACCTGGATGAGCTGCTGGAAGGCGGCAACCCCGAACCCATAACACTGCGCGACGGTGACCAGTTTCATGCCTTGGCGGAGCGTGTGAACCAACTGGGACAAAGGCTTCGCGGTGGGCGTGTGGGCTAAACCGCGAACGGTTAAGAAAAAATTCGTAAGCTTGCTTGACAAGCAGGAGCCGACAGCCTATAACCGTAGCTCTTACCGCGGGGTGGAGAAGCTTGGTATCTCGTCGGGCTCATAACCCGAAGGCCGCAGGTTCAAATCCTGCCCCCGCTACCAACCTAACTTTAAGAAATCATTACAATATTAGAGCTTCGGAAAATACCGAAGGTACAAAAAAGGCACAGGTGCCTTTTTTGTTTTCTGGCTATCGCGTTTTTTCACACCTTTTGAAAATTTTCGCTGTCACGCGAAGCAACCTTGGGCTCTTCCCGATTCAGTGTGGGTGTCACCCTCAGGCCCTTCATGCGCACAGATTCAAAAGCCTTAGTCTATAGTTTTTGAACTCCTTGAACCCGTAAGCCCTTCTCTGGCAAAGCTTTGCCTTTCGATTAAAGCCCTCAACGCGACCGTTGCTCATGCCTTTATGTCGGTGATAA
>NZ_DASTAT010000094.1 GCF_035712445.1 Oligoflexus sp.
TCCGACCAGCCCACAGCCGGGTGATCAGTGCCCATGGCAAAGTCCAGATCGAACATGGTCGTATCGAAGGCGACCAGAATCGAGATCGCCTCCATCTCGACGGCATCCAGATCACGCACATAGTCGCGATTGCTTTTCATGATGTCTTCATCAATGGCCTTGGGTTCCATGACGCTGATGAAGACCCCGTCCTGCCTTGTCGCGCGATACCAGCGGCCGACTTCCAGATTTTCATCGGCCGCGCCCATGACGCTGATGCCCAGTTCTTTGACCGGCAGCATCTCGCCCTTCATCTTGCTCGATACGCGGGCGAGCGCAGGTCCGCCCGGCAGCTCATTGCCCTCGGTTTTTCCCGCCGAACCCACGGTATCGGATTTCAAAAGAAAGTTGTCCTTGTAGACGGTTTCTTTGACGATATTGGTGATCGTTTCCCCGCCCCAGATATTCGCCCGCAGAAATTCCACGACCCATTCCTTGGTGGTGCGATAGCCTTCGATGCGGTTCCTCAGATAAAGTGCGTTCTGGCAAATCGGAGCATAGGGAGCATTGGCCGCGCGCGCGGCGCGCAGGGGGTAACCGCTGTCCTTGGTCCACAGTTCGCAGAGCTTATCACCGCCTTTGCCGTTGCGCAGCCAAAGGCCGGTCGCTTCCTGGGGATTGAGTTCCACCCAGAGTTCGCTGGGATTCGCGTTATCCAGATGATACCATTCGACTTTCTGGGGTCCCCACTGAAGCTTCAGAAGGTACCAGACGTTCACATCAGGCGCGAGGTTGATGAGGGTCACCTCGGTCGGCTGGCCCGAACCGCTCAGAGTCACCTTGCTTTCGCGGCGGTCCCTTTGCAGTTCCACGACGCTACGATCGAGCGGAACCTTGCTCACAGGCGTAGGTTTAGCGGAAAGGCTGGTGCCACCCTCGAGGTTTTTCGAGAATTCTTCCAATAGACAAAAGATATCGCCGATGTCGCGGCAGATCATCTCTTCTGTTTCCACGTCCTGGGCAAAACCCGGGGCTCCGGCTAACAGAAGCTTGGATAAAAGGACTGCCTGCAAATATTTGCGCATGTGTTCCAGCCGCCTGAGGGGTGCTCGGTAAAACCTCTCCGGTCCTCTTATCGTTCCATGATTCAGGGGCCTTAAGTTATTCTGCCTGCGGCTTTACCTACGCTTCGTAATAATCCTGGATCACTAAGGATTTTTTCGGGTTCCTTCTGTAAAATGGAAAGATGGTCACGCTCGACTTGATTTTTCCCGGGGGCCGCCCTGATGATTGCACGCTGCATACGCTTGATCCTGCCCTTGTTCCTGCTCATGCCTTTTTCAGGCTGCACGACCGTGGGGCCGCTGGTTCCCGGCGCCATACCTGAGAGGCAGGATGATGCTCCGGATGGGCTCAGCTTTGCGAAGATGATTCGCACTACGGACGAAGCCACGCGCGAATACTATATTCTGCGCGAGCTACGCCGCGGGAATCTGCCGGAATTCCTTCGGGATCTTGCCAAAATTCAATACAATGCCAGAACCCGTTCCGGCCGCACGGTGACGGTCACGCTTTGGGTCATGAAGGATTACCTAGCGATCGGGAATGATGATGACTTTGTGCGCGTTCCCATGAATCCCGTCACCGCCCAGCGCGTGGCGGATTCCTTTGGCTTCTCGCTGCCGACCGCCCGCCTTGTCGACGAGATCTACCGCGCGGCCTCCAAAAGGCTGCCGCCCAATCCTTTCAAACCCAGCGACGCCATGGTCACGGTCGAAGAATTTTTACGCCATGATCGGGTGATCCGGCAGCAGCTGCGCGGGGATACGCCGGATGAATTGCTCGCAGGTCACAAAAAAGACGTCGTGCTGTCCAATCAGCTGAACGATCGCCCGCAGAAGGTGGCCATCTATGGTTGGCATCAGGTCGGTGGCGTTCCCATTCAGCCGCTCAGTACGGTTCATGGCAACTGGTACGCGGATTATAGTCATGGGATTCGTCTGATCAGCGGCATGGTGCTTATTGATGAAAGGCCTCTGCCGTTGAAAGAGGTGATGCAGGATGCGGAGCTTGCGCCGCTGGTCAGCTATGAAGGGGCGCTTGGTTATGTTCGCTATCGAACGGAAGGGGCGATCTCGCGCCGGAAGTGGTTTCCCCGCAGTTAGTGTCGAAACATTTGACAGCTGTCGCGCCGGGTCGGTCTGAAGCCTTGTTTTCCCCTGTTATTCCCGCGGCATCAACCTTGCTCTTTGATCCAGGAAACCTGCGTCGCAGGCTTTCCTTGATTGAGGTGTTCCATGCTGCGTTCCTTTCTGCTGCTGCTGTGCTGGACTTCATTTGCATCACTTTGGGCTCAGGATCGTGTTTCCGACTGGCTGCCGCGCGCGGGGCAGTTCGTGGATGTTTGGAATGGTGACCTGACGCAAAAGCTGGAGCGGACCCGGATTCAGGTTCGCACCGATCTTCCGCTTCAGACTCTGGAAGCGGAGAATATTCCGACTCTTCATTACATGGTGGATGAACAGCGCTTCTCGATCCCCGGCGTCGCGGCCACGGGCAAGGCTCAGGTCTTCGATGAACCTGGCGTCATCCGCTATGTCTACCGAGGTTCCCAAGTGGCCGGCACCGTGGAGAAAGAAGCCTGGCTGGAACTCGTCCGGCTCGACCAGGGCTCGTGCCAACTCAGCTGGAAACTTTCCGTGATGAACCGCGGCGAGCGCGTCCGCAAGCAGGAAGGCGCTCTGACTTATAGCTGCCGTGAAGAGACGAAAGCAAAGATGCACCGCCGTGAAGCGATGCATCTTTTGCCAGGGAATGATTTTACGAAGCGTTGAGTGTGGGTCAGCGAGCAGCCGCTGCACACAAACCGCCGTCATCTTCAGCGAGCAGCGGCTGCACACAAACCGCCGTCATCTTCAGCGAGCAGCCGCCGCACACAAACCGCCGTCATCTTCAGGGAGCAGCGGCCGCAGTGTCCGGGATGTAAAGTATCAACTCATTCGGAAAGATCACCGAGCCGTTCCCCAGGCGATTCAAATGCGCCAGCTCCATCCAACGGCCTGACGTCCCGTAGATTTTCACCGAGATCACGCTCAGCGTATCCCCAGGCTGCACGATATAACTGCTCATATTTTCGCGGTTCGCAATAGGTCCGGCGCCACGGCCGGAGCGCGCGGCGAGGCTAATCATACCTCCGGTCACTGCCGCCGGAGCATTCATATTCACAGTCTTTGCCTGCTGCAGCATAGCTTCCACACCAATCTTGCCCAGGAACACCGGCTTCCGCCTCGTGGTGCCACCGGCCTTGATCTGTCCGCCTTTCATGGCCTGGACCATCTGCTGCTCAGGACTCTTCTTGACCGGCGCGAAATAGGCTTCCTCCTGCTGCGCCTGCGGCACGAGGATCTGAGCATAAGCCGCGGTCAGATCATTCAGGTTCCCATCGCTGTCCACGCCCGCGATCGGTTCATCACCTTTCCTCCGCTCCGCGATCTTCTTTTCCTCTTCCACCTTGTACTGCCGCGCTTCTTCCGAAGCCTGCTGGGGTGTCGGCAAAAGACTACGGCTGTCATCTTCACGGTAAACCGATCGTCTATTGACGGAATCTTCGTCAAAACCATCGGACGTCTGGCAAGCTGTCCAGGTAAGATAGCAGCTTGAAACCAACACGATTTTCACGAAATTTTGGTATTTCGCTCGCATCATGATTTTCTCCATGTTTTCTTACATTCTAGCACGCTTTGCAAATTTTTTCAGCAAGTCACAAAGCGTCCACCGCTCCAAAACCCGATCTTTTCGCAAAGGTTTTCCTCGACTTATGCAAGCGAATCCGAATCCAGCGCACGCCCCGTCATCGCGAAAAAAAATCGGGGTGCGCACAAGTCCTGGCAGTCTTTACCCGATTCATCCCCTAAGCACAGCAGAGGGGCATGAGCCGATAACCTCTGCAGGGATGGAGGAAAGGCCCATGAGAAAGTTTCAAAAAAGAGAGTTAGTGGCAGGAATGATCCTGCTCTGTTCCGGGACAGTGGAAGCTCTGGCACGTGAATTCGAGCCCTTGGAGAGGGATGACGAGACCTTGGACAGCGCTGCGGCATTGGAGTCCAATGGCCCAAGCATCCTGGACGTCATGATTCGAGATGGAGAAGGCGTCACGCCGCCGACGCCGGTGAACGGCGGATACATCGTCGGTATTGTTCTTCAGCAATACGTGCGCGCCAACTGGCTGCAGAGTGAAGTAGGACTGCAGCTCTTCCACGAAGGAGAAAAGCTCGATCCTCGTCGTTACGAAGTGGAATGGAAGCTCATGTCAAGCCCGAGCCCTGTGGTCAAGGCACGCTTCGCACCTTCGCTGCGCAGTCTCGACTTCGGTCAGACGCTACAGATTGAAACGCCGATGACCCTCATGCATGCGCGCGTGCTGGGTACCATTGAAATCGAAGCGCGCATCACCGATCGTGACGATCCTGAGAAGGCTCCCGTTATCGTCGTGCAGACGCTGGGTGAATTGCTTGGCAATGGACGCGACGGACTCTAGATTTCTGGTTCCAGTTTTTTTCAAGACAGCCAGGCCCACAAGCCTGGCTTTTTTTTCGCATAGCTCCCGAATTTATGCAGCGGCCCCGCAGAAAATCCTACAGCCCATCGCGCAATCTCCCACCACGTCAGCACCAATTGCGGCAGAGCCCGAGCCATGCGAGCCTGTGTACGCTGAAAATCGGACTAAAATTTCCGACCATCGGGTGCGCTGGAGAGGAAATTTCCTACGCATATGTCGCCTCATTCCGCATATTCTGGTGAATGATGCGACAGCGCCGCCCACGATGCAATGGCGCAGCCCACAATGCAACGGCGCAGCCCACAACACACCTCCGACAAACAAGCCCTCACCGGCCCGTTCTCCACAGCTTCCTCCTGCATAAATCCAGGGTTTAAACCGCATACGAAAGGCCCCCAAGGGACCATTCCGGGTGGCCTGGCCCCTCTTTTGCAATAGTCTTTTTCAGCAGAATCGATCGAAACAGGAGGAAGAAGCATGAAAGCAGCAGACATCATGACTCGTTATGTTCTGGATGTGATGGAATCCGATGATATCTACCAGGCCTTCAGTAAATTGCGCCAGCATCATATTCATCAGCTCGTTGTGGTCGATGTGGATTCGCAGCTTCGCGGCATGGTCTCGGATCGCGATGTGCTGCGCGCATGGGCCGAGGTCTCGAATTCCGATCGTCACTTTCCGCAGGTCGCCAGCATCATGAAACGTGATGTCATCACCTGCGGTCCCGATGATAGCCTTGCTCAAATCACAGCCATGATGCTTGAACATCGCGCGCACGCCATGCCTGTGATCGATCGCAAGCGCCGTCCCGTCGGCATCATTACGACCACCGATCTTTTGCGTTTTGGTTTCAAGAACCTGGCCTTCTCCCATACGGAAACGCTTTCAGCCATGGTCTGAACGGACGGCCTCGGGCCCTTCTGTTCGCTGAAACCTATTCGAGTGCCGCGTTGCAAGTCCCCCGGTATGCCTGTATAAGAAAGGCAAAATTCACCGGTATCAGGGGCTGTGCTACTATGTTTACACGTGATTCTATGACGGGGAAGCATGCACTTGTGTGCGGAGCTTCCAAAGGTATTGGACAGGCCTGCGCCATCGAACTTGCCCGCGCGGGAGCCCGCGTGACGGTGCTCGCCCGGAGCCAGGCAAACCTCGACGCCACCATGAAGAGTCTGAAAGAATCGGGGCACGGGCATCGGCCCGTCGTCTGTGACGTAAGCGATTTGAACCAGGTGCGGGCGGCCCTGCCTGAGATTGGCCGCGATGTCGATATTCTCGTCTGCAATAGCGGAGGTCCCAGCCCCGGCCCCCTTCTGAATGCCGAAACCTCGGCGCTTGAAGAGGCCTTCAGCCAGCACGTCCTGGCTAATCTCATTTTGGTGCAGGCCTTCGTCCCGCACATGCAGACGCAAAGATTCGGCCGCATCATCAATATCATCTCGACCTCAGTAAAAATTCCGCTCCCCGGCCTTGGCGTCTCGAATACCGTGCGAGGCGCTGTGGCCAGCTGGGCCAAGACCCTTGCGAACGAGCTGGGGCCGCATGGCATCACCGTCAATAATATTCTGCCCGGCTATACCCGCACGCAAAGGCTGGAGCAGATCCTGACGAATGCCATGCAAAAAACCGGCAAAAGCCGCGAAGACGTCGAGCAGGGTTTTCTGAAAGACGTCCCGGCGGGCCGTTTCGCGGAAGCCCAGGAACTGGCCCATGCCTGCCTTTTCCTCGCTTCGAAAGAAGCCTCCTACATCAACGGCATCAATCTTCCCGTTGATGGGGGAAGGACAGGCTGCTTATGAAGTTTGATATCTTTTTCTCGATCTGTCAGACCGAAATCGACGGCGTAATGCCAAGTGAAAAAGTGATGTTTCAGCAGTTCTTCGATCAGCTGAAGCTGGCCGATGAGCTGGGTTTTGAAACAGCCTGGGTGGCGGAAACCCATCTGTCCTGCGAAACGCAAAAATGCAATCCTGATGCCGTCATCCCGCATTTCAAAGGCGAGATCGGCCTCAATACCGATATCCTGCAGCTGGCCCATAAGGCCTTCGGCATGACAAAGCGCATCCATATCGGTTCGGCGATTCGTAATATCCTCTGCAACGGCGGACCGCTCGCCCATGCGGAAGCCGTGAAGACCTTCTTCACGCTGCATACGCTGGATCCCGATGAAAAGCGCAAACTCTTTCTGGGTTTTGCCGCGGGACGTTTTCCCTTTTCCAATAAGCCTTACGGCATCAAGCCCCGGAATGAACTGGAAGCGGCCGCCTGGCCGGTGATCAAAGGCCTTATCTTCAATCAGGCCACGGAAATTTTTCTGCGCAGCCTCAAGAATGAAGTCTTCAGCAGCCAGGATCTGGCGCCGCAGATTCTGCCTGGAAAAAACGTCGCGATCCCTCCGTTCTGGGAGTTTGATAAGGTCGGCGTGATTCCCTTCGAGGCTCCGCTCGATCTTCTCCAGCTGGTGGTCGGCTCGCATGATCCCGAGGTTCAGATCCTGGCCAACCGCTATTTTCCCAGCTGGGTCTTCAACCTTTCCATCACGCCCACCACCACGATCGAGGCCACGCATCAGCGCATGGCGCAGCACTATCATCCGGCGGGCGGCGCCTGGCATCGTTCCTATATGCCGCGCACCTCGCTTATTTTTCTGAATGGCGACGCCCATCTTTCCCCCGAGCAGCAGCGGGCGAAAGCGCGTGCGTCCGCCCAGAGCGCACTCGAAAATTACTGGCGGGCGATGGAAGGCACGCTGGATCCGCGCAAGGTCGCCGAAGCCGTGGAGAATGCGGTTTATGGCAATCCCCAGGATGTCGCGAACCAGCTGAAAGCCAAGTATCATCCCGATGATCGCCTGATGCTCTGGTTTGATTTCAATAATCACGATAATGCAGCGATCAAGGCGAGCATGGAAGCCTTTTGGAATCAGACCCGGCCGCTTTTGACGAGGGATGGACAATGATCGACAATACCTGGGTTCCCCTGGTGGACTATCGGCGCAATGGTGTGCCCGAGGTCACGGTGCATGGGGCCGTGGCCTGGTTTAAAGGTAAAAAGCCCTATCATTCGTATGGCGGCAACGTCCTCTGCTACGGCCGTTCGATGATGAAGCCCGTCCAGATCAAGGTGATCGCGCGGGAACTCGATCCGCATCTCAGCTGGGAATCCAAAGCGGTCTCCATCGCTTCGCACAATGCCGAGCCCATCCATATCGAGGCCGTGCGCGATATCCTGAAGCCTTCCGAATATGGGCTGCTGCAGACACCGCACTCTCTGCCCCTGATGCAATTCGGCAAGCAGCTCCGTCGACCCCGGCGCTGGTATCACAGCTGCTCGGGAAAGCACGCGGCCATACTTCGGGCCTGCGCTGTGAATCATTGGGCACGGATTGGCTATACGCTCCCGCAGCATCCCTTTCATCAGGTTTACGTCGCCAAGGTTCGTGAAATCCTCGGCGCGGATCTGCAATCCCCGGTCTTTGCCAAGGACGGCTGCGGCCTTCCCACGCTGGCCATGACCGTGAATGAACTCGCCGCTCTCTTCGCGGACCTCGCTGTGCGCAAGGACGAGGATTGGATCTGGGAAGCCATGATTCGGCATCCCGATCACATCGGTGGCTTCAATCGGCTCGATTCCACCATACTGAAATCCTGCGGCGGACGCGTGATTGCCAAGGAAGGCGCGGACGGTCTTCTGGGACTCAGCATTCTGCATCCTGATTATCCGGATGGTCTGGGCGTTGTGATCAAGATCTCGCATGGCTGGGATCCGCGCGCCACCTGGTATGTCGCGCGTTGGGTCCTCGGTGTGCTCGGTTTTGAACTTCGAAACCCCTACCCTTTGGAGCGGCAGAAGGCCTTTATCATGGAGGAGATCATTCCTCCGGATCTTAGAAAAAATATGTCCGAGGTGAAACCCTGGGATGACTGGGATCCCGATCAGGATCGCTGGTATTACAACCCGGATTCCTATGTGAAAGGCTGGCAGGATGGATCGGATACTCAACTATATTGATGGTGCCTTCGTGCCTCCGCTCGCGGGGCAGTATTTGGATAATCATGAGCCGCGCACGGGAGCGGTTTACGGCCAGCTGCCGGATTCCACCGCCGCGGATGTGGACCGTGCCGTGGCCGCTGCGAAAGCCGCGTTTCCCGCCTGGCAGGCTTTGAAGCGGCAGGAACGGGCGCAGTATCTTTATAAGATCGCCGATGCGATTGAAAAGAAACTCGATCTTTTCGCGAAGGCGGAAAGTCGGGATCAGGGTAAACCGATTCACCTGGCCCGCAGCATGGATATTCCCCGCGCGGTGGAAAATTTCCGCTTCTTCGCCGGTGCGATTCTGCATCAGCAGGAAAAAGCCTTTCAAACAAGTCCCGAGGTTTTGAATTATACAAGACGCGAGCCCATGGGCGTGGCGGGACTGATTTCACCCTGGAATTTGCCTCTTTATCTTCTGACCTGGAAGATCGCTCCTGCCTTGGCTGCAGGCAACACCGCGGTGGCGAAGCCTTCTGAACTGACGCCTGCGACGGCCTTTCTTTTGGCGGAAGTCCTGGATGAAGTCGGTCTTCCCAAAGGGGTCTGTAACCTAGTCTTTGGGCTTGGTGAAAAAGCCGGTGATGCTCTCGTCGCTCATCCCGATGTACCGCTGATATCCTTTACCGGTGGTACGGAAACAGCGGCCGTCATCGGGCGACGGGCCGCTCCACTTTATAAAAAAATCAGTTTCGAACTCGGCGGAAAAAATCCTGCGTTGATCTTTGCAGACTGCGATCTGGATGCTGCGCTCGCCACCACGGTGCGTTCGTCGTTTTTGAACCAGGGCGAGATCTGTCTTTGCACCTCGCGACTTTTTGTTGAAGAAAGCCTTCTGCCCAAATTCACCGAACTCTTTGTGGAACGTGTGCGGCAGCTCAAAGTCGGTGATCCTGAATCGCAGGATTCCTTCATGGGACCTTTGGTCAGCGCCGAGCATCAGGATAAGGTCGCAGGATTTGTGCAAAGAGCCCGCACTCAAGGGCACCGCGTCCTCTGCGGTGGTGAACGTGTGACCCCACAAAAAAGCCTGGAAAAAGGCTATTATTTTGCGCCGACCGTCATCAGCACCGACGACGCCTCGCCCGAGATCATGCAGCAGGAAGTCTTCGGCCCCGTGGTGACCATCACGCCTTTCCGCGATTATGCCGACGCTGTGTGTAAGGCCAACAGCACGCGCTACGGCCTCGCCGCCACGATCTGGACCCGCAATCTGGAGCGCGCACATCACGCCGCCGCTGATATCAAGGCCGGACAGATCTGGGTCAACACCTGGATGCTCCGTGACCTGCGCGTGCCCTTTGGGGGCATGAAGGACTCTGGCATCGGCCGCGAGGGTGGTGATTACAGTCTTGAATTCTATACTGAAGAGAAAAATATCTGTCTGCAGCTGGGAAGGAATCAACTATGAAAGGCAAGGTCGTTGCCGGTGTGCTGGCGCCGCATCCTCCGCATCTCGTTTACGCTGAAAATCCACCGCAGAATGAACCGCGGGCCGAATGCGGCTGGGAGGTTCTGCGCTGGGCCTATGAACGCTGCCGGGCCAATATCAAAGCTCTGAAGCCCGATGCCCTGATCGTGCATTCCCCGCACTGGCCGACGGTGGTCGGTCATCATTTTCTGGGTCTGCCGCATTTCAAGGGCCTTTCGGTCGATCCGATTTTCCCGCATCTTTTCCGCTATCATTACGATGTGAATGTGGATGTCGCGCTCTCCAAGGGCATCATGGAGCAATGCGACAAGGCCGGCATGAGCACGACCCTGGTCACCAATCCCGATTTCCGCCTGGATTATGGCAGCATCATCAGCCTGCATCTCATCAATCCGGACTGGGATATTCCCGTGGTTTTCATATCCTCGAACCAGGCCGCCTTCTATTTTTCCAATGAAGTCGGCAATCAGGTCGCCGCGGATGTGGGCTATGCCACGCGGAAAGCGGTCGAAGCCTCTGGAAAACGCTGTATACTTCTTGCGTCGAACTCCCTTTCCCATCGGCATTTCGTGCACGAGCCCGACATTCCCGAGGACATGAGCTTTGAGCGCATTCATCACCACGGCCAGTATCTTTGGGATATGAAAATTCTCGATATGATGCGCCGCGGTCAGTGCCGTGAGCTGCTCGATATCATGCCGGAGTTCAATGAAATGGCCACGGCTGAAACCAAGGCCGGGGCTCTGACCTGGATGCTGGAAGCCCTGGAGGTTCCGACTTATCCGGCCATCGTCCACGGTTACGGAACTGTGATCGGCACCGGCAATGCCGTCGTCGAATGGAATCCCAGCCTGTCTCAAGGAGCATAATCGTGGAAGGTTCTTTGATCAGCAAAGCCTATATCGTCTCGGGCATGCCGCATATACTTTTGGCTCCCGATCAATCCCCCGCCTGGGGACGCCTGCGGAAGGCCTATCAGGAACTCGCCGATGACATCCGGCGGGAAGAGGCCGACCTTATCCTTTATTATTCCACGCAGTGGCTCTCGATCCTTGGCTATATGTTCCAGGCCGATCCGCGCCCGGAATGGGTGCATGTGGATCAGAACTGGCATGAGCTCGGTTCGATTCCCTATCAGTTCGCTGTCGATACGGATTTTGCTGGAGCCTATGCTGCGGAAGTGGAACAGCTCGGCTATAAAACCCGGCTCATCAACTACCGCGGTTTTCCCATAGATACAGGAACGATCGTCGCGCAGAAGCTTTTAAATCCAGACAATCGTCTGCCGGCCGCCATAGTCTCCTGCAATATGTACAGCGAGAAAGAGGAAACCACCCGTGTTGGCCAGGCTGCGGCGCGGGCCCTGCAAAAATCCGGTAAGAAAGCGATTGCCGTTTTGGTGTCGAATCTTTCCAATCGCTTTCACATAGAAAAAATAAATCCCGCCCAGGATCGCCTGTCCTCCCGCAAGGATGACGAGTGGAATCGAAAGATCCTCGATATGCTGAGCGCGGGTGATGTCGAGGACGTGGCGCAAACCGTCCGGCAATTCGCACGCGAAGCCAATGGCGATCAGAAATTCAAAGGCATGTGGTGGCTCAACGGACTTTTGGGTCAGACCAATCACTTCGAAGGCCGGGTCTATGGTTATGAACCCGTCTGGGGCACAGGCGCGGCTTTGGTTGGACTCCATCCCACCGCACCCGTTCAGGCCAAACCGCTTGAATCCACGCTGGGATCGGAAGAAGGCAGCCAGGCGGAAATGGTCGAAGAGCTGACTGACTTCGAACATCTGACCATGCCTACGCTGCGTCCAGCCGCGCCCACACCGGCTCCTGCTCCTGCAGCACCCACGTCTGCGAAAAGTCCAGCGCCCCACTTTCCCGACTATGAAATCGTCAGCAAAACCAGCGCCGAACCCGTGGGAACCTATCCGCATGCGCGGCGTTATGGTGAACTCCTCTTCCTCTCCGGTATCGGGCCGCGGAAACACGGAACCAAGGAAATTCCCGGCATCGTTTTCGATGCGGCGCGCAAGGTCGTGAGCTACGATATTCGCGTGCAGACGCGGTCGGTGATCGACAACATCCGAAAAATCCTGGAAGAGGCCGGCTCATCCCTGGAAAAGGTGATCGACGTCCAGGCGTTCCTGACCAACATGACCGCTGATTTTCCCGGCTATAATGAAGTCTATAATGAAGCCTTCAAAAACATTCGCCCCACCCGGACGACCGTGGAAGTGGGAGCTTTGCCAACACCGATCGCTGTCGAATTCAAGGTGATCGCGCGTCCCTGAAAGGAGCTTGTTCGTGGACTACTTCGATATCTCGCCGCGCATAGGCTCCAGCACCCCGGTTTTTCCCGGGGATCAGGCTTTTGAACGGCAGGTGACTATGGATTTTTCCAAGGGCGACCACCTCGGTCTTTCCTGGATCAAATCCACGCTTCATATCGGGGCGCATGCAGACGCTCCGAATCACTATCATCGGAACGGCCAGGCCATCGACCAGCGCGATCTCAGGCTCTACATGGGCGTCTGCCAGGTCATCGACGTGCGTTCCGTCGGCCCGCGGCGCATCATGCCCCAGGACGTGGATTTGGCAAGCATCAAGACCAGCCGCGTTCTTTTCAAAAGCTGTTCGTTTCAACACACAATACCTTTTCAAATGGCCTTCACATCCCTTTCGCCTGAGCTGATTGAAGCTCTTGCCGAACGCGGCGTCAGGCTCGTCGGCATCGACACGCCGTCGGTGGATCCCGCGGATTCCAAGGATCTGCCGTCGCATCAGGCTCTCTATCGGCATGATTTCGCGGTGCTGGAAGGCATTGATCTGGATGCCGTTCCACCGGGAACGTGGAAGCTAAGCGCCTTGCCTTTGGCTCTGGCAGGAGCGGATGCTTCGCCGGTTCGGGCTGTGCTTTGGCCGATGGATTTTGATTGGTAAGAAAAAAGGGGCCGTCTGGCCCCTTTGCATTTTATCGGCAGTGAGTCTGGGTCATATCAAAGTAGCAGGCTTGTTTCGCAGTGGCTTTCGCACCATAGGTGCCGTTCACGACCTTCTCACCATAAGCCGAGAGCGTTTTCCAATCCGAGGCGCTGAAGACATCCAGGTCCACTTCCTCGCTGCGGTTGCCGGTATACGACCAGGCCATGGTGCCGATCGGATAACTCGCGCTCGCAGTTTCTTTCAGAATGGCCTCGCAGGCCACGGTCTTATTCACTTTTGTACTATCATCATAGTGAGTACAGCCGAATTCACCGATCATGAAGGCAATCTTGTTGTTGCGGATGAAGGTCAGCTTGTCCCGAACAACCTGCTCGGTTGGGTATTCGGCATACATATGGGACGAGAACAGGAGGTTCTTATCCATCTGCATCAGCTCGCGAGCATGCTCTTCAATGCTCGAAAAATCCTGACCGTAGCCGCGGGCATCGACAACCAGCACATGGGGCAGGCCGGCTTTGCGAAGTTTTTCGATGACACCCTTATAGCCATCGATCCAGTTCCGGTTCTTATCCCAGGCGCCGAGCCACTCGTTGGCTATGTTCACGATCACGTTTTTCTTATGCTTAAGGAGGACGGCTTTGATCTCGGGGCTCATCAAATAATCAGCCATCGCATTCAGAGGCTCAACCGCGTTTTGGCCTGTCGCATTCTGCAGGTTGAACACTGTCACGAGCTGAAAGTCGCTGATCTTGGTCAGAACGCGATCCAGGTCCGCAGCGCTGCGAAAGTCTTTCGGCTGGCAGCGGCCACCGTTATCCTGATAGTTGTTCGCGCACCACACCACACGCACGGCATTGAATCCTGTCGTCTTCACATGATCAATAGCCGTGAAGGATTGATCGAAGTAATAGGCGAAGGGAACGTTGATGCCGCGGATCACAAAGGGCTTGCCCGCAGGGTCAATCAGCTTGCCGTCCTGGATGGTGAAGCTGTCGCCCGGTACAGGCGTCATGGTTGGAGTTGGCTTGGGATTTGGTGTTCCAGGCTTGCCCGTCTCCGTGAAGACCGGCTTCACGATGACAGTGGATTCCATGATTTCGCCCTGAGCATTACAGATATGCAGGTCGATCGTATTAGGTCCGGCTTTGAATTTCTGAATGTCGTTCCGAACGCCGTCCTTACAGAAGAGGGTACTAAGGACAGGCAACTTGTCT
Source organism: Oligoflexus sp. (assembly GCF_035712445.1). Taxonomy (NCBI): domain Bacteria; kingdom Pseudomonadati; phylum Bdellovibrionota; class Oligoflexia; order Oligoflexales; family Oligoflexaceae; genus Oligoflexus; species Oligoflexus sp. The sequence continues at coordinate 14,164 of NZ_DASTAT010000094.1, forward strand.
TTGTAGTAATCAAGCGAAATCTTGTAGGTTCCCACTGGGACGCGGGCCGAGAGTCTTTTCTCGCCCTTGCTATATTCTTCAATAGGTATGCGATAACCACCATCTTTCTGCTCAAGGCCAAACTTGTAACTCGTGTAGTCGCCCGATACAGGTTCACCAATGGTGACTTCAGCAAGTTTTCCATCTTCAGTCAGGTCGGTGATGCCGCGACAGGCAGAGCCTAGAGATAGGGACATGAGGGTCAGGAGGAGAAGGCGCCGTTCAGCTTTCATTTTCAACCTCAATTCGGGAGTGCCACAGGACGAATCACGCCAAAACAGTCCAAAGCAAAATATAGTCCCTGTCGTAAGAATGCTTTGGACTGAGCTTTTGCGGTTTCGCATACCGCCACCTTCAAATTTTGCCTAAAAATATCAGTGATTAAGAAGACCGGCCGCACCCTTGCGGTCGCCAGCAATCACCATGGATGTTGCACATCCCCTGTCCAGGCTTTTGACAACGTCATCCCCTGCGACAAGCTCGATGACTTTTTTCCCTTTGCGTGTTAGAGAGATGGCAAATGAATTCCTGCGGAGTTTTCTATGGCCGTTGAAACGCATCCCATCGTCATTCACCACAAGGGTCACACCAAGGTCGTCCCTTTGCGTCATGGGCTCGGTTTGCAGGCCTTGGGAAAGGACTGCGAGTGGCTGGAATTCGACTGCCGCAAGGCCGACTGCGGGATCTGCATCGTGCGCGTTCAGGAAGGTGCAGACAATCTTTCCGCACCGACTCTGGCCGAGGCTGATTTTCTAAAGGCCATGCAGGCGGCACCCAATGAACGCCTCGCTTGCCAATGCCGGGCCTTTGGTCCCTTGACCCTGGAAATTGATGACTATACCTAAGTGCGCAATACTCAAAACTTCTTCCATATAGCCGATAGCAAAGGGTGTTCGATTTCCACAAAGGATGCCCTTTGCCCAATGTATTGATATTGTTGATGTTTTTCATGACCTCAGCGTCCCTTTGGGGGCAAACGCTGGTCGTGGACCGCATTCTTTATCGGGAAGACCCGTCGCGAACCCTGACACCGGAAGCGGCTCAGCGTGATCTTCTGCGCGAAGCTCGGCCTTTTGAAAAGATCACGACTTCGTATAGCGACAGCACGCATTGGTTCCTTCTTGAAATGCATGCGCTCACGGATGATGAGCCCACTCAAATCCTGCATATTGAAAACCCTTTGATTTCGGAACTCGAAGCCTGGCGCATCGAGGCTGGGACCTTACAGCCACTTGATGTTCACGAGCTGCGGCATCGTCATCCTCTGCTGCCGATCCAGGCGCAGGCGGGCACGACCGTTCGCATTCTTCTGAAAATATTCATGCCGGACATGACCGTGCTTTCCTTCGGACTGGAAAGGCCCGTGCTGGCACCTGAGGTCCACCCTTTCAATTCCTTTTCCTTTGCCTTTATGCTGGCCGGGTTTGCCGCCGGTCTTTTGATCTATAACGTCATCCTTTATCTTTCGGTCCGCGATCTGGATCTGGCCAACTTTTCGATCTATGCCTTCACGCTGATCATCGCGACCTTCGGAGCCACAGGCGGTTGGGTGGCTTTGGGCCTGCCGCCGTCCGTGAACGCCTGGTTTTCCTGCCTGGCGGCGATCAGCATGGCCTGCGCGCTCAACTTCACGCGTTCGTTCTTCGATATGAAGCACAGAGCGCCGCTGTTCGACCATCTGTTCGTGGCGGGCAAACTGTCCAATGTGATCGTCGGCATTCTGCTCGCGTGCAATCTGTCCCGCACCGTCCAGTATCTCATCGACTTCAACATGATCCTGAGCCTTCTGCTTTGCATGATCTTCGGAGTCACGGCCTGTAAGCGCCGCTATCCCCTGGCCCAGAACTATCTGCTGGGAATGAGTGGCTACATCGGAGCGCTCGCCGTTTACATCGGGCTGCAGTATGGATGGGTCGAGCGTAACATGTGGTCGGAGAACGCCCAGCTGTTCGCCCTTAATTTTCAGATTCTCGTTCTGTCCTCGGCCGTGGGCAGCAAGATCTCGCGCCTGCGGGCTGAGCTGCTCGCCCAGCTGAAAGAGGCCAATTCCGTTTTGGAGCAGAAGGTCGAGGAACGCACACGCACGGTGATCGAGCAGCAGCAGACTCTGATACAAACAGCAAAGATGGCTTCGCTCGGAGAAATGGCTGGCGGCATCGCGCACGAAATCAACAACCCTCTCATGATTATCAGCGGCTATGCGGAAAACCTCGCGACCGCGATTCGCCAGGGGCAAATGAACGAGACGCGGGCGCTGGCCTTTCATGAACGCATCCAGAAGGCCACCGATCGCATCCGGAAAATCATCAGCGGCCTGCAAAATCTTTCGCGCGTTGTCACGGATGATGAATGCCATGAGGTCACGCTCGGTGCATTGATTCGCGATGCCCTGAGCCTTTGCGAATCGCGCTTCTCTCATCAAGGCGTCGCCCTGCGCGTGAAGCTGCCGGAACCCGATGTCACCCTTCGCTGCAATGCGGGTCAGATCTGCCAGGTTCTGATCAACCTTCTGAATAATGCCTATGATGCGATTGAGCATGAGGACGAGCCATGGGTGGAAATTCGGGTCGAGGATCGGGCTGACTGCGTCCGCATACGAATCTTCGACTGCGGAACCGGCATTCCGCCGACGATTCTGCAGCGTATCTTTGATCCCTTCTATACCACCAAGGAAATCGGCAAAGGCACGGGCCTTGGCCTCTCCATTTCCAAAAGCCTGATCGAAAGACAGGGTGGCCGCATCTACGTGGATCAGAACCAGCCTCACACCTGCTTTGTCATCGAACTGGGCCAGGGCCAGAATCCCGCCCAGCGTGCAGCCTGACAAGGGACTTGAACTCCGGCGGCCATTTGGTTTAGCCTGGGCGCAAGCATCGGCTCCCTTTACAAGGTCAGGTTCATGAAAAAGCAATTCGATCGTCGCTTCAGTTCCTTCGTCGAAATGGGTGTGACAGCCTGGGAAAACCGGGATAATCTGGGGTACGCCATGAAACTCCTGACCGATGGAGTCTGCGATGGTTGTGCGCTCGGCACCTCGGGCGTCAAGGACTGGACCATACCGGGAATTCATCTCTGCTGGATACGCCTGAACCTTTTGCGGCTCAATACCATGCCGGGGCTTAACTTTGCCGAACTTCCCGCCATCGCGGATCTGCAGCGTCTGAATGAAAAGGAGCTGCGCTCGCTTGGGCGAATCGCCGAGCCTATGATTCGCGAACCAGGCGCCACGCATCTGCGTCGCCTGACCTGGGACGAGGCGCTGCATCGCATCAGCCAAAAAATAAGGGCCGTCGGTGTGGATCGCACCGGCTTTTATCTGGTCTCCCGCGGCACGGTCAATGAAACCTATTACGCGACGCAGAAAGCGGTTCGCTTCCTCGGCAGCAATGATATCGACAATTCCGCCCGCATCTGTCACGCCCCGAGCACGGTGGCGCTCAAACAGATGATTGGTCACGGCGCGACCACCTTCAGCTATCAGGATCTTCTGAAGAGTGATCTTCTGGTTTTCGTTGGCAGCAATGCCGCGAATAATCAGCCGGTGCTCATGAAGTATCTGCATGTGGCCAAGAAAAATGGGGCCAAGATCGCGACCATCAATCCCTACCGTGAACCCGGCATGGAGAAATACTGGGTTCCCTCTGTGCCGGAATCCGCGCTGCTCGGCACCGTGATTGCCGATGCGAGCTTTGAAGTGCGGGTCGGCGGTGACGCTGCATTCATGAATGGGGTTTTGAAATATCTGATCGAACGCGGCAGCGTGGATCAGGATTTTATTCAGAAGGCGGAAGGCTGGGAGGACTTGAAGGCGTCCCTCGCCACACAGAGCTGGGAATATCTGGAAACCTCGGCCGGCTGTTCGCGCGATCACATGAAGCGCTTTGCCGAACTCTATGAAAAGACCAAAAGCGCAATCTTTGTGTGGTCCATGGGCGTGACCATGCATAAGGAAGGCGTCGATAACGTGAGAAGCGTTGTGAACCTCGCCCTGGCGCGCGGCAACATCGGCAAACCCGGAGCCGGCTTGATGCCGATTCGCGGACACTCGGGCGTTCAGGGCGGCGGTGAGATGGGAGCGACGCCGAATGCCCTGCCGGGAGGCATCGGCCTGAATGCTGCGAATCGCGAGCGCTTTGAAAGGCTCTGGGGTTTTCCCCCTCCCGAAAAGCCAGGGCGTTTCATCGTCGAGATGATCGATGCGGCGGCTCGGGGTGAACTGGATGTGCTCTACTGCATCGGCAGCAATCTCTTCGGCGTCCTGCCCGATCCTTATTATGTCCGCAGCGCTTTGGAAAATCTGAGTCTTCGCGTGCACCATGATATCGTTTTGAATCCGCAGATGTTCGTGCCCTCGCGTGAGGCCGTCATCATCCTGCCAGCCACCACCCGCTATGAAATGCCGGGCGGCAATACGGAAACCAGCACCGAGCGCCGGGTTATCTTCAATCCCGAACTCGGGGCGCATCGCATTCCCAATGCCCGCGATGAGTGGCGCGTTCTGATCGAAGTCGCCGAGCGTGTGAAACCCGAGGGCGCCGATAAAATCCAATTTGATACAACGGCCGCCATACGCGAGGAAATCGCCAAGGCCGTGCCTTTCTACGAAGGCATTCAAAAGCTTCAGAACAAGGGTGATCAGTTTCAATGGGGCGGGCCCATGCTCTGCGAGGATGGGAAATTCGCGACGGCCGATGGCAAGGCTCATTTCGTGCCCGTCACGCCGCGAGAGAATCGCGTGCCCGAGGGTTGGTTCCAGCTGACCAACCGTCGCGGAAAACAATTCAATAGCATGGCTTTCCGCGACCTGGAGCCGCTGGCTTCGGCCCGCCGTCATGAGGTGATTCTGTCGGAAGTGGATATGAAAGCGCTGCAGCTGAAAGCCGGTGATCTGGTGAAAGTCAAATCCGCGATCGGAGAACTGGAGGCGGCGGTTAAACCCGGTCGCGTGCGACCCCAGACGGTAATTGCTCATTGGCCGGAATCGAATATTCTGATTCAACGCGGGCAGCTCGATCCTGAATGCGGCATACCCGCTTTCCGTGATGAGCTGGTGCAGGTGCTCCCTTTGCGTCCGGCTCTCACGAATGCGAAATCCCTATGATAAAAGGCTATTCGCAGTCCATCCAGACCTGGGACCACGGGACGCTTCGAACCCGCACGGATCAACTCGCGGAAGAAGCCCCGCTGGAGCTGATCATTGATCACTGCGATGGCGAGCACTGGCATCGGCAGAATATTGCCGTCACCATGCGGACTCCTGGCGAGGACACGGCGCTGGCCCTGGGTTTTTTGTTCACAGAGACGGTGATCTCCTCGTACGCATCTGTGGAGAGCCTGAACGAGCGCCTCGATACCAATCGTCAGCGCGTGATCGTGCGGCTGCAGGACGAGGCGCGGGTTGATGTTCAAAAATTGACAAGGCATGTCTTCACCAATTCCTCGTGCGGGGTCTGCAGCCAGGCGAGTCTGGATCAGGTGCAGAAACTTTGCCCGGTGAAACCCGTGATGACCGAAACGGTGGACCCTGCCCTTCTTTGCACGCTCCCCCAGCGCATGCGCGAAGCCCAGAAGGAATTTGGTCGCACCGGCGGTCTTCATGCCAGCGCCCTTTTTGATGCAAGCGGACGTCTTCTTTTTCTGTGCGAGGATGTCGGTCGGCATAATGCCTTGGATAAGGTCATCGGTCATGCTCTCAGGCAGGGCCTTCTCCCTCTGCGCGACAGTATCCTTCTTCTGAGCGGTCGCGCCAGCTTTGAACTGATTCAAAAAGCGGCTCTGGCCGGCATTCCCTTTGTCGCTGCGCTCGGAGCCCCCAGCAGCCTTGCCAGTGCTCTGGCCCAGGACATGGGCATGACCCTGATCGGCTTTTTGCGCGAAAGCAGCTTTAATATTTACTGTGGCGCTGAGCGTCTTTTGTTAGGATCATCAGCGGACCCTTCATAAGGAAGCCCTATGTCAGCATCGGATTTTTATCAATTCCTGGCTCAGCGGCGCAGCGCGTCCGTTCTTATTGAGCCTTGTCCTGATAGAAGCACTTTGGAAAGAATTCTTCAGGTCGGCGGCACCGTACCGGATCACGGCGGATTAAAACCCTATCGCTTCGTTGTTGTTTCCGGTGAAGGCCGGCAGAAATTCGCCGACGCGATGGTCAACGCCGGCCTGGAAGCCAAGGGTTCCCTGGACGAGAAGAAGCAGGCCAAACTCAAATCCAAGGCCTTCGCCGCCCCCATGCAGATCGTCATCGTATTCAGTCCCGAAGAGGATGATAAAATTCCAGAGTGGGAGCAGATGGCCTCGGCCTCATGCACCGGCTATGCCCTGGGGCTCGCGGCCAACAGTCTCGGATTCGGAGCGGTCTGGAAAAGTTTTGGCTTCAAGGAAGGGTCGGTGATGAAAGAGCTCTTTCAGCTGCGGGAGAATGAGCGAATCCTCGGCTGGGTGAATATCGGAACAGAAAAAGAGCGTGAGCGCTCGCCGCGCGTCCCCCTCGACCTGAAGAAGTTTGCGCTCCATATTACGTGAAACGGATGCGTGCGGATTCCCGCAGGGTTTGCTAAGCTGGATGAAAACTTCAGCAGCCAGGCGGGAACACAAATGTCGCGATGGATCCGTGCCAGCTTAGGTCTTAAGCGTCAGAATTTTCAGGACGATGAAACATTTCTTCAGGCCCGCATCACATTGTCCTTTGCCCTTGTCTATGCATTGGCCTGGCTTCTTTATGTCCCTATTTATACGCTTTGGCTCCCCAACTGGCCCGGGGTCATCCTCTGCGTGCTCGGGGGCTTTTGCTCGGCGGCCTATGGCGCTTATGTCATTTACAAGCGCCAGGACATCGGCCAGGGCGGAGTCTGGGCCAACCTGGGGGGCTGCCTGACGCTGATCGCCATCGGCACGGTGACAGGAGGCATGTACTCCCCTATTCTCGGCTGGATTTTCTTTGGTTCCATTACCACCTTTTTGTGCCATGGTCGCGCGCTTGGCCTTTTGATAGTCGGGACCAGCTGGGTCGGCATCCTGTCCATAGACATCCTCGATATCCTGGGTCTTCTGAAGACCTATTCTTTTCCTTTTGATCTCAAGTCCCGTGAGTTTCAGTTTTTCATCCTGCTCGCGCACGGCCTGATCATTCCGGCCTTGGGCTTCGTCACCAGTCTCTTTGATAAGGTGATCCGCAACGCCTATCGTCAGTCACAGTCTTCGCGCGCCATAGCCGATGCCAACCTGAATAAGCTGCGCTTCGTTTTCAAAAGTCTGAGTTACGGTGTGCTCACGATCGAGAAAGATGGGCGTATCGGCAGCGAGTATTCCAAAGCCCTCGAAGATATTCTGGAAAAAAGTCAACTCGGAGGTGCGCAGGCGATCCCTCTGGTCTTCCAATCCGCCCGGCTCCCACCCGATTCCTATCAGATGCTTCTGAGCGCTGTCGAGGCCAGCCTGGGTGAGCCCGAGCTGGCTTTTGAGATGAATGAAGACTGCTTTCCACGGGAACTGGAATATGAATTCGGAGCCAGGCACAAAAGGGTCGAGCTGGACTGGAAACCGATGGCAGGACCCGACGGCACGATTGATAAGATCCTTTTGTCTTTGAAGGATGTAACGGAGCAGCGCGAGATTGCGGCCAAGGCCACCAAGATGTCCCACGATTATCAGCTGCTGGCGACTCTTGTGCAGATTCCCAAGGAGCACTTTCTTGCCACCTATAAAAGCGCAAGGAGAATGCTGGTCGAGTCGCAGCAGATTCTCACGGGTGCTTTTGATCTGGATAAAACCGCCGTGAAGGTTCTGCTTATGAACATCCATACCATCAAAGGGGAATGCCGCTCCCTTCATCTCAAGGACGTTGTGGACAAGGCCCATAAGCTTGAGGAATTCTGTCAGAAGGCCAAGAATGATCCCACGCGGAATCCTTCGGATCGTGAGCAGCTTCGCGCCGATCTCGATCATCTGGAGCGCCTTCTGATCCAGTATCAGAGAGTCGCGCATGAGTACCTGGGATGGAAGGAAACTGATACCTATTTGCAGATAGAGAAAGCCGAACTGATCGAAATCCTGGAACAGACCCCGGAGCATATCCTGGGGCAGAAGGATTCCCTGCGACTCGCAAGCTATCTGAAGGGCTTGATCTTTGTCTCGCTTGAGAACTTCATGGCTGATCTTCATCCAGTCGCGCAACGCCTCGCACGCGACCTGGACAAGGCGCCCCCGATCTTTGAACAAAGAGTGCCGCTGGTCTATCTGCGCGAAAGCGGCAAGATCCTCCTGCAGCGCGTATTCACCCACCTTCTGCGCAATGCCATGGATCATGGCATCGAAGCGCCTGCGATGCGTCTGGCCAAGGGCAAGCCTGCAGAAGGCTGCCTGAAGTTTACCGCGGAAATCGTCAGGGGCCAGCTGATCATTCATTTTTCCGACGACGGCCAGGGACTCGGGCTCACCGCTATTCGGAGCCGAGGCAAGGAGATGGGCTTTGATGCCGACGCCATGCCTTTGGAAAGTCTTTGCCAGCTTGTCTTTGTCGATGGACTGTCCACCGCCTCGACCATCAATGACATTTCAGGGCGGGGTGTGGGCATGTCCGCCATCAAACTCTTTGCAGAGGAATCAGGGGCTCATCTTGAGCTGAAGGTTCTGGAAGGAAAAAGGGCTGGTGATGATCAGATTCCATTTGAAATCGCGATCAGTCTTCCGGAAAGTCATTTTGTGATTTAAATCAGGCGGGATTCGACGCAGACGCTGAGGCGCCTGCGTCTTCAAGAGGAAGACTACTGACACTGATACGATGTGATATCTTCGATATTCCAGGATTCCAGCGTTCCCACATCGGTGCTGGCCAGATCAGAAACCTGAAGCTGCCATTTGCCGCTCAAAGACTCGCCGAGAATTTTGCTCAATGCTTCCTTGGGCGTCAGCGTGGTCGGATAGACTCCGATGACGTCATCCGCGCCAATTCCCGTGCGATCATGAAGGATCACTGTTTTGCCCGAAGGGCTGATCAGCGTGATGCGCAGATCACCGCGATAGGAGTGTTTCACTTTTACACCGACTTTGAACTGATCCGATACGGTGCCGTTGGCACTGACCTCAATGGCGTCAACCGCACCCTTGGGATCCGCATCCGGAACCGGGATATTCGGATTGGACGCGAGGGATACGCCCTTGGCTTTACCAAGGCGCAGCTCGACAGGGAAACTGACGCTTTGATCGTCATACTGAACGGTCAGCTGCAGTTTCAAAAGACTGCCGCAGGGCGCATCGGGATTCACGCGAATTCGAAGAGCCGTGGCGTTTGCAGATGACTGTCCTGGTTCCAGATCAGGATAATCGCTGCTCGGCGTCACAGCCGTGGCGAGCTGATCCAGACTGCTGATCGTTCCCTGAACGCGGGTGGCCACCAGTGTTCCGGAATTTTTCACAGTGATATTCAGGTCCACTTCTTCGCCTGGATTCACGATCCCATCACCGCTGGCATCCTGAATGCGCGTGGCAGTTGCATTCAGGACAGCATGGGGCTCTTCGATAATGTTATGCCGCAGAAAGTTATCCTTGAAGACGCGAGCATGAGGCCCGTTGGGATAGAGCTGCTGCGCAGTCAGGAGGATCGCCTGCCCCATGTCGCGCATGGTCACATCAGAGCCCAGACCAAACTGCGCCTGCAGAATAATGGTATCGACCTCTTCACGCGGCACACCCAAGGCCCGCAGGGCGACCAGGGATTGGAAAAGCGGCGTGGACCAAAGCTCATCCGATTGGAACCCGCCATCGATAGGCATATGCGCTGCATAGTTACGGGAAGGATCGAAGCGCGCGGCCGTTGCATTCAGGATACGGCCGGGCCAGCAGGGGCTGCCTTCGCCATGACCATCCCAGCTATAGATGTTATGGGGAAAGAACTGAGCACCCTGCGGCGTGCTCAAGCTATAGGACGCGGCCCAGTAATCTCCGAAACCTTCACCGATAGCGCCGGTGTCCCCTCCGCTCCAGCTTGAGTTGATTCCAAAATGGATCGCATGACCATACTCATGCAGAATCACATCGGCATCTTCATTGTCATCCACGCAGCCGTGACCAAAGGAAAGACGGTTGGTGCCTGGTTGGAAATAGGAGTTATCATCCCCGTTCACACCATTGCTATCGACTTCGATCGGCAGGGCCTGGATACCGCGTGCTCCGACAAAACCGAGCGATTGCATATAGCGTTGGCTCTGATCTATATGAAAATAAGTCATCGCATCATTGAAGGCGTTGTTGCCGCGCGTCGCCGTCCACTGGCCATTGGTGGTCGTGCTCGGTGCTGCGGTCGGCGGATCCCAGTCCAGGATTTTCACCCAGGGGCCTTCGAGTTTATAGACGGTTCCATCGAAACTGATGTCCTTCAATTCCCTTTGAAAATAGGCATTTTCGAAGGCGCTGGCGCTGCTGGTGTCCTGCAGCGTATTGCTCATGAGGCTGGTGCGGGGATCCGGATCAAAGACCCGGGCTTCACCCATCGCGGGCGTTGGGGCCGCTTCCTGGCGAAGTTTTTCCTGCGAGTTCTGCCATTCCGCAAAGGCCTGACGGCGGTTGGCCACAGGGCCTTTGGCGAGGATCCGCGTGGTCTCGGCCCAGGGTTTATGGCTGATTCTTTGATCTTCGTAACGAAGGACCTTGCCTGATTCCGCATCGACGTAAACCAGCCAGGCACCATAAGGAGCCGTGGTGCTCAACTCCACGCGATACGCGGCGCGCAGCTGTTCACCCTCGGTGATATAAATGAGTTTGCCGGCGGGGGCTTCAAAAAGTTTGCCCTGAACGCCCAGGAAATTCCAGGCGCGATCATAGGCATGATCCAGCACCAGGCGTTTGCTGTTCACGGTCAAGGTCATGGGACGCGGCTGCACGGTGCTGTAAACGGAATAGATGCGATTATCCGACTTCCGCACGCTGATGATGATTTCCGCGCCTTCGATCGGCACATCATTCTGCAGCTGACTGAAGCGCAGGTGCCAGCCGATTAAACTTTCCTGCTGCTTTTGCAGGCGCAGACCGTAAAGATCCGGCGTCAAACCAAAGGATGCGGCCTCGGCGCGCAGATAGGTCCAGGCCGTGGCCACCGGATCCATGCTGGCGAAGGCTGCGGGCGTGTGCGGGAAGATCTGATACTTCAGGGTCTGCCTGGAATCCCTGTGATAGCTTGGGGTCCATTCCTCTGCCTGCAGAGCTGTGAATGGAAAGGCGGACGCACCTAGACTGAGCCAGGCAACAATAGCCCCTGGCGTGGATAGCAGACCCATGCTTGCTCCATGTTTTGCAGTTGTGTGTTACTGCTTTTATTCTAGGAGCAGCTTCTGTTGCCGCACAGGGACGAATTTAGCCGGGTAATTTGGAGCGTCCGACAGTCAAGCTTTTGCCTGGTGTGTCAGACGTCAGGGGCGGGCGGGGCTGGTCAGTAATCTTCTTCTGCCGCGGCTGGTCAGTAATCCACCTTCTGCCGGGTCTTCTTGGTATTCGAGCGCGCTTTTTTATTCTCAACGCGGGCTCTTTGCGAGGATTTGGTCGGCTTGGTCGGCCTCCGAATCTTCGGCGGCGTCGCCACAGCCAGGATCATGGCTTTCAGCTTTTCCAGGCAGCCTTTGACATTAGCCTCCTGCGCCCGGCTTTCATCGCTGGCGATCACGATCAGGCCATCGGTTGTGAGCCGCGAGGCAAAGGACTTCAGAAAGCGGGCCTTCACATCCCAGGGGAGCGACGGACTATTGGTCACGTCCCAATGCAGGACAGCCTTACTGTTGGTTTTATTGACATTCTGTCCACCAGGCCCGGAGCTGCGGGCAAAGCTGATGTCGAATTCATCGTCAGGTATCGCGATCTTACTGTTCACTTCGAGCATGACGGGGGCTCTCCTGGTTTGAGGCGTCAGGCCTCGCTGCTAAGACAGCAAGACTAATGCCAAAAGTCAAGCCCGGCGCGAAGGGACTTGCCCTGGCCCCGTAAAGCATGGGAACCTCACCCCATGGGAAAAGGAAAAGAAATGACCGAGCCTTTTTGGAAAGTGAAAGAACTGGAAGACATGAGCCGTTCGGAGTGGGAATCGCTCTGCGATGGCTGCGGCAAATGCTGTCTTTATAAATTGGAAGATGACGAGACCGGCGCCATATCCTTTACCAATGTCGCCTGCAAACTGCTTGATGCGAAAACCTGCCAATGCAGTGATTATAAAAATCGGAAGAAACACGTTCCCGACTGCCAGGTCTTCAACGCGAAAAAAGTGCGGAAGATTCACTGGCTGCCCTCCACCTGCGCCTATCGCCTTTTAGCGGAAGGCAAAGACCTTCCCCGCTGGCATCCTCTGGTCAGCGGCTCACCGGCCACCGTGCATAAAGCGGGGGTTTCCGTTCGGAATAAGATCGTCTCGGAAACCCGGGTGAAGAATCTGGAAGATTTTGTGGTGGACTGGATTTTTTAGACGACTATTTTTTGCAGATGTCAGCAACGGGAATTTCCGTCATATCCGCTGTTGTTCCGTCGTCGTTCGGCATGCGGCTGTAATAGACAAACATTTCTGGATTGCCCTGGGCCGAGATGTCGGGACAGTTCGCGTAGCGGAAGGTTTTCACCCCGCCCTGGATCGTCATTTCCTGAGGGCAGGCACCGCGTTTCACTGCGGGAGGTAATTCCTCGGAATCCTCGACATCATCCACCCATTCCAGGCAGTAGCCGTATTCACTCGCAAAATGATAGAAGTCTCTTTTTTTATTCGCGGACTGGCAAGCCGTGGTCAGAAGTATCGTGGCAAGCAGACAGATGAGCTGTATGTTTCGCATGGTTCCATCCCTCTTAAGTGCGTTCTTTTTTGAACCCTTAGGGCCTGGATTATTGCAGAGGAAAAGAGAAAGCCCGGCCTGTGCCCAATGGCGTTTCCTGTTAAGGAAATGCCATTGGGCACAG